>JAKLDZ010000500.1:0-1544 GCA_022703255.1 Myxococcota bacterium
CCGTGAGCAGTCCTGCACGCACCAGTACCTGGCAGTACCCCTTGCGGAATCGCGCCACCCGCTGCGCCCTCACCTCCCGATCGATCCCGTGATGCACGTACTCCGCCGCCACGCCACGAGAGCTCAACTCCGATGCGATCTCCTCCGCGTGCTCTGGCCCCGCCGCGAAGATCATCGTGCGCCCGTACCGATCCTTGTGGTTCAGCCAATGCCCCACAACCTGGCGCGTGCGCCCGGACCGCATCGCGATCTCCCGCAGCAGCCCGGCCCGCATGTCCTGCCCCATCCCGACCAGCCGACACACGTCTGCCGCGTCCATCCGCATCTGCTCGGTTGCTGCGATGCGCCGTCGCACGAACACCGGACGCGCCAGGAACCTCCTGTCTACCACCTCGCGGAAGGTCTTCTGATACGCAGGCTCCGGACCAAATACGTCGCGAATCGCTTCGTGCGCCGCCGATGACCCCACCGCAGTCCCCGACAACCCCAGCAGACGCACGTGCCCGCCCCACAACCGCTCGATCGCCTGCCGCGCGCGCGGATGCGTCACCAGCCTCGCCTCCTCCACGCACACGAGCCCCACCGGCCCGAACCGCTCCACCTCCGCCAACCCCACCTCTCCGCGGGACAAGGCGTGCGCCGAAGCGATCACCAGATCCCCCGAGAGGTCCCCGTGCTGGCAGCCGTAACGCGACACCGAGAAGTCCCCCCGACGCGTGCCGCATTCCCCCACCAACCACGCGAGCTCGCGAAGCTCCTCGTGCACGTGATCGAGCAACTCCCGATGCGTCCCCACCCACACCACCCTCGCGCCCATCGCCACGTGCGCTCGCAATGCATGTTCCAGCGCCGTCCTCACGACGCTCGCCCCTTCGGGCAGAACCAGCAGCGCGGAGCGCACTCCCTCCGCCGCGAAGGCCTTCTCCAAGCGACGCACCGACTTCTGCTGGAAGTCCACCAACTCCGTGCGCACCCACGGCAACACCGCATCCGTGATCAGCGTCTCATGCCCCGGATACTCCGTCGGACTCTCGTCCAACTCCAACCCGTCGTCCGGGCCCGATTCGATGGCATCGAGCGCTCTGACCAGTTGAGCCAACACCTCCTCGTGATCCCCCACGGGCTCCAACCCGAAGGTGCCTGCCAACAGCTCGTTCCACGACGCGAGCGAGACCAGGTGCTCGTCGAGCACGAATCGCTCGAGATTCCCTTCGAGCGAAGCGCAGACGGCCCGCACCAGCATCGCTTCGTTGTCCGACGCTGCGGACTCGTACCAGTCGGCAGCGCGTTGCAGCACGGCGCGACCATGCCGGCTCGCGAGAAGTCCCAGGACGGATCGGAGCATCGAAGCCCGGTTCATGACGGTTCATGTTGCACCGGATTCGCCTGGTTGCGAAGAGTCTCGGGAATGGCAGGTTCGCGACCCGAAGGGTCCCTTCGGGCCTTCGATTCCTTCGCCCGGTCAGCGCTTCTTCGCCGCGGGCTTCTTCGCCGCGGGCTTCTTCGCCGCGGGCTTCTTCGCGGCCCCACGGGTCCCTCGCGCC
>JAKLDZ010000500.1:1644-4055 GCA_022703255.1 Myxococcota bacterium
GCTTCTTCGCCGCGGGCTTCTTCGCCGCGGGCTTCTTCGCCGCGGGCTTCTTCGCGGCCCCACGGGTCCCTCGCGCCTTCGGCGGCGAGGCGTCGAGCTTGAACCGGAGCGCCGACCAGATGTCGTCGATCGCGATCTGCGAGACCGGGTGCCATCCCGCCTTCGCCAGGACCTCCCAGCCGCGATCACGCGTCACGTCCGTCTCCACGCCCGACGACTTCTTCGGATAGCACATCCACAGGATTCCCCCGGCGCCCAGACGCTTCAGCACGTCCGGAACCACGTGCTCCGCGTCAAGCCGACTTCCCACAAACGCCAGCACGAGGTCGAAGGGGCCTTTGCCCGAGGCGGACACCTCGATGCGATCAGGCAGGGGCCCGAGGACGAAGTCGTGTGGCGGACGGGCGACGAGCACCCGCATGCCGGCCTTGATCTGGAGCTTCTTGGGGACGTCGATCATGCGCGCAGCGTTCCACGGCTGCCGCGCTACCGCAACCAGACTCCATCGCTGCCAATCTTGCCCGGCCCCTCTCGCAGGTAGATGCCCGCCGACCCACCCTTGACCTGGAACGACAGCTTGCCCCCGTCGGCGACCGACATCTCGTTGCCGGTCACCGCGTCGCGGTACGTTCCCCCCATGACCCCGGACACCTCGATCGTGGCATCCGACTGCGCGAGACCGACAACGGCATAGGACTGCCCGCTGTCGAAGTTGCGCACCGTCCAGAACGTGTTGTCCGTGTCACCGAAGCTCTCCATCTTGCCCTTCTGCAGCGCCGGGCTCGCCTTGCGGATCGCGTTGAGCCGCTGGATGTGGCGCGCCATCGGGTGATTGCGAGTCGCATCGATCTTGTCCGGCGTCAGATGCTCGCCGAAGTACGCCCGACCCGACTCGTCGTGCGGCGCGTCGTTGCCGTCGATCTCCGCGCCAGCCTTGAACCGGATCTCGGTTCCGTAGAACAGGCAAGGAATCCCCCGCACCGTCCAGAGCAGGTTCAACGCCGACGCCAGCGCCTGATCCGTGCCGGCGAATCGGTACTTCCAATCGTTCTGGGGGCCGACATCGTGGTTGTCCAGGAACGTGATCAGCTTCGTCGCGTCGCCGTACAGCCCGTCGCGCGCGAACACCGCCGAAAGCCCGTTGAATCGACCCTGGCTGAGGTTGTCGCGAAACGTGCTGAACAACGAGAAGTCGAGCACCGAGAACCCCGAATCGTCGTGCCCGGCACCGCACGCGTCGTCGGTCGTCCTCGTGTACCACCACGGCCGGATCTCCGCCGGACCGTTGTCGCTCGTGTCGATGCACGTGCCCCAGCCGGTCCCCTTCACCAGGTTCTCGCCGAACACGAACAGCCCCGGACGATGGGCCTGGAAGGCGTGCACGTACTGCAGCAGCTCGCTGCGCGACAGGTGCTTGACCGTGTCCACACGCAACGCGTCCACTCCCATGTCGAGGTAGTGCTGGTAGGCCCCGAGGATGTAGTCGCGCACCGACGCGTTCGCCGTGTCCAGGTCGATGCAGTCTCCGGCGATGTGCTTGTTCTGCAGCGCGTGAGGATTCTCCCAGTCCCCCCCGGCGATGAACCCCTCCTGGTGATACCAGGTCTCGTCCAGCGTGTTCGCGTCGATGTTGAAGAAGTGGTTCGGGTCGTGGTTCTGATATCCACTGAACCCCGTCGCCGCCACCGGCTGCCCACACCGCGGACACGTGATCGTCAGCGCACCGTCCGGATCCTGCTCCTTGAATACCCCGGGAGCCAACGGGTTGTCGTCGTCCTCGCGGTTCGCCGACTTGTAGTCGCCCAGGTGCTTCTTGTACGGGTAGTCCGGATCCGATGAGGGGAACGCACCGCTCTGCTTGTAGTACTTGATGGGCGCCCGCGCGTTGTGGACCATCCCGCGGAGTCCGTAGTTCGACGTGTGGTTGATCACGATGTCGAGGATGATCTTCATGCCGCGAGCGTGCGCAGCGCAGATCAGATCCTGGAACGTCGCCCCCGGGGACTCGAGCCTCGGATCCACCTGCCGGAAGTCGTAGCCGTGGTAGCCGTGATAATCGAGACCACTGCGATTCACCACCACCGGCGTTATCCAGAGGGCCGTGAACCCCAGATCGTCGTGCAGGTAGTCGAGCTTCTCGATCAACCCCTTGAAGTCCCCTCGCCAGGTCGGATCCCCCACCCGCAGCCGATCGCGGTTGTAGTAGTCGTTGCCCTCGTCGCCGTTGAAGAACCGAGTCGTCAGCAGGAAGTAGATCGATTCCTCACGAAAGTCCCCGGGCGGTGCAGCCGGACACACCGCGGCTCCACCCGCGCCCCCCTGCCCGCTTCCTGCTCCCCCGTCCCCGGCTCCCCCTTGCCCGCTCCCTGCGCCACCACCCCCGACACCGCTCCCGCCTTGACCGCCCCCTG
>JAKLDZ010000501.1 GCA_022703255.1 Myxococcota bacterium
TCGGCGCGCCGAACAGGTAGTCTCCGCGTGCGATCCACTGCGCGCGATCCCCGCGGATGTACGACGGCTGACTGCTCTCGACGCCGACCTTGAACTCGGAAGGACGGTACTCGGCCACTTCGAACGTGGTCATCGCGATGGAGGGGAGGTCTCCCTGCGGCTCGGGGAGCACCTCCGCGTCGTAGGTCCCCAGGGGCGCACTGCGCGGTACCACCACGTCCGTTGCGAGCGATCCGAACTCGTTGAGCGTCATCACCTGGTCGAGCACCGCGTCGCCCGTCGGCCCCGACACGCGCACGTGCACCTTGCCGTTCGCCGGAGTGGACGTCCCGCGTGCCTCCGGTGTGCGCACGATCGTCTTGAGCTTGACCGTGTCGCCCGGCCGGTACACTCCGCGCTCGGTGAAGGCCATCCCGAAGGGGCTCAGCTTGCCGGACAGATCCGTGCTGACTCCGTATCGCCACCCGTAGAACAGCTCTCCCGTGTTCCGATACGCCCAGTCGTCACCCGAACGAACGAACACGATCGGCGCCTTGCGCTCGTCGTGCGTGGGGACGATCGCATCCGCAGGGAGCTGCGCGAGCCCGTCCTGGTCCGTCTTGTACACGAGATCGTGGGAGGGCGGCGCGCCGGGCTTGCGGACCCGGACCTCCGCTCCCGCGACGGGGTGCCCGTCAGAAAGGCGCGTCACCCAGATCAGCGACCCGAAACGCGAGAGCTTGCCCGTGATGCCCAGGTCGGTGATCTGCACGATCCGCGACTCGTTGACCGGGCGGGCCTGACGCGTGTTCGGTCGTGACGTGTAGCGGATCGCGATGGCCATCGGGCCGCGCTTCTGCGCGCCACCGAGGACCTCCGACGGTCGCACGAGCTGCTTGACCGTCGCGTTCGGTGCGACGGCGGGGTGGAGGCGCGAGGTCTTCGCTCCGCTCATCGCGGCGATCTGATCGAAGCCCAGGTTGCGCTCCCACTCGAATCGCCCCACCGCCTCCTCGTCGAGAGCCAGCGTGGACAGCTCGAGCGTGCGCAGATTCACGCTCGCCACCGCGATGTCCCGCACCGCCTTGGCGTCGAAGTACGTCCCCGTCACGCCGATCTCCGCCGTCGGCCACAGATCGTCGAACGACGCCTCCAGCGCCGCGTCCTTGCCCAGCTTCTGACCGTAGGAGTCGGCTACGTCGCCCCGCACCCGCACGGTGTACTTCCCGGCCGGCGCGTACGGCGCGCTCAGGTGCACGTAGCGCGTGCGATAGTCCTCTCCCCCTTCGGGCCAGCTCAGCTTGACCGCAGGCGTGACCGTGATCGCCTTGCGAGCATCGGCCAGCTTGATCGCGTTGGAGAACACCAGCGTCAGCGAGGAGCGCGGCGCGCAACGGCCATTCGGCGTGTCGCGCGAGCAGGAAAGCTGCTGCACCTCGAGCGGTCCGTAGGTGCGGAACTTGACCTTGCCCGGCTTCCCCGCCGGCAGCGGACCCTCCACCCCCTTGAGCGAAGCGTCCACGAGCAGCTCGATGTCCGAGTCCAACGGCAGCGGCCGCTTCGGCGCGAGCTCCGCCAGCTTCTGGTTCTGCGCGTCGGGACGCACGACATCGAACGCGATCTCCTTCGCCCCCTTCGCGCCGTCGTGCGTCAGCTTGACCGCTCGCGAGATCTCCGACGTCTCGATCGGCTGGTTGAACTCGAGCCGGAACCGCGTCGTCGGTGTCAGGTGATCCTCGTCGGAGCCAGGCGTGGTGTTCACCAGCTCCGGCCGCGCCGTGTTGAACGCGAGCTTCCACGGCTGCGCCAGCGAGGAGCCGTCCATCGCCCGCGTTCCCGCCGGAACCTCGACCGCGAACTGCGTCGCTCGCGGCAGGTGCTTCGCCGGCGCGAACAGCAACGCGTTGGTCCCGATCCAGTGCCACTCCCCCGCCACCACCGGGGTCATCACGACCGGCGCCTTCGCCTCGCCGCCCGCGAGGTCCAGGGGGCGCATCGGACGGTTGAAGACGATGTTGACTTCCGCGGCCTCGCGGACCTCTCCCTGGGGCGATCCGAACACGACTCCGAAGGGCTTCTGCGAAGGGAGAAGCGCAGCGTCGTCGCCCCCCGGAGCCAGGGTCCCCTTCGGGGATACCGAGGGAGGTCGCGATCCGTGGAAGCAACTGGCGGTCAGCGCGATCACTGCCAGCGCGAGAGGCGCCACACGCGCTCCCAGACGTCCGTTCGCGTGAGGTCGGTTCTGCGTGCACTGCCCCTGGGGACTGCTGTTGCTTCGGTTCATCGCGGTGCTCCGTCGTTCAGCAAGCTGCGTGCCGGCGAAAATCCCCGGGATCGTCGTCGCGCCAGCGGGCTCCTCGCCCACACCGGTGCGGGGCGCCAGACACGCGTCGCCGGCGCTAACCCGGCTGCGCTAGGGCCACAAGGGCGCCCGTCACGTCCGCATCGTCCCGACGCCCCGCGTCTCGCTCACGATTCACCGCGCCGCTTCCGTCCCCTCCGCGCCGCGCTCGCTCACATCCTGCCCGCGATCCCCACGTACCCCGGCGCTAGCCGCACCGATGCCCCCGCCTTGCCCTTCGAAGGCTTGCTCAGCACGAACAGCGTCACCCCCGTCGCCAACCCCACCAGCCCCACTCCCAACCCGATATTCGCGATCCGCTGCTGCCGCTTGCCCGCGTCGATGTCCTTCTGCGCCCCAGGCGGACACTGCCCGTTCGGGCAGAGCCCCTCCAGTTCCTCATGCGACGAGTTCGCCATCGCACCGAACAGCCCGAAGGTCGCCAGTCCCGCGAGTCCTACGCCCCCTGCCACGTAGGCCCATGTCCTCATCCCCCCAGTGGTGCTCCCCGAAACGACCGCCGTGTCCGAAGACGACGACGTCGTCGATGCGCCTCCCTTCGCATCGATCGACAACGACTTGCGTTCGCCGGCAGCAACCTCGACACGCTTGCTCACCGGATCGCTGCCCGGCGTCACGACCTCGATGGTCGTGGCCCCCGGTATCACCGGCGCCGGCTCCGCCCACGCGGCGCGACGAATCTGCTCGCCGGCAACCCTCACCTCCGTGTCCGGTCCGGGATTGCGGATCTCGAGCGCGAGAAAGCCGAGCTTCGGCTCCAGATCCTTGCGCTCCGAAGCCGCGGACTGCGCGGCCTGCTGGTAGCGTCGATCGCTCCGCTCCAACTCCTTGGCCTCGATCGCCGTCCTGCCGAACTCCGCATACGCCTCCACGTGACGACCCATTTCCCGAAGGCACCGCGCAATCATCAGGCGTGTGTTCGGGCTCGAGACGATGTCGTGCGATGCCCTGAACTCCTCCAGCGCCTTGTCGAACCCGCGCTTGTCGAAGTGCGTGCGCCCGCGTACGAACCGTGCCTGGGCCTGCTCGCGCTGAATCGCGGTCGCCGACTCCGGCGACACCCCCACCGCCCACGAAGGCTGCGTCACGCTCGTGGCCGCCGCCAATGCCGCTGCCAACAGCCAGGCGTGTCGAATCGCTCGCGGTCCTCTCTGCATCGCTCAAATCCCCAGGGGTTGGTACGATGAGTCCGTCTTGCGCGGCCCCGCATTGCCAGGCGTCGCTCGCGTCGCCGCAGGGATCGGGTCCGGCGTCGCCGCCGGGGCAGGGGACGCCGAGTCCACTGGCGCCGTCGACTCGACCGCCACCTTGCCCGGATCGTTCCCCGCTCGCGCTGCCACTGGCTCGCGCACCCGCCCTCTCGACGAATCCGCGCTGTCCTCCGAAGCCGCGGGGGAGGCGCCCGTCGCGGGCACAACGACCGGGAACGCGAGCGGCTCGGGCGGCGACGGCTCGACGCGTTGAGCGGTTGTCGTGGCGGGGTTCGTTACCCACCGCCACCCCTTCCAGAGGCCGAACGCGATCAGCATGACAAGGCATGCGCCGAGCGCGATCAGCGCAGCAAGTCTCGCGGCCCGCCTGCGTGATGGTGTGCTCGGTGCTTCGTCGGCGCCTGCGCGTGGGCTCGACGGCGGAGGCGTGTACACGGCTGCGTTCGCATTCGGCGGTGTGATTGAGCCATCGACCGCGAGA
>JAKLDZ010000502.1 GCA_022703255.1 Myxococcota bacterium
GCACGCTGTCCGGGGGCGAGGCGCAGCGAGTTTCCCTCACGGCAGCGCTGGGGGCTTCGCTCACCGGTGCGCTGGTAGTGCTCGACGAGCCGACGGTGGGGCTGCACCCGACGGACATCCCGCCGTTGGTGGGCACGATGCGGACGCTGGCTCACAACGGCAACACGGTGCTCGTGGTGGAGCACGAGTCGTCGGTGGTCCGGAGCGCGGATCGGGTCTTGGAGCTCGGCCCCGGTGCAGGGGCGCTCGGCGGCGATCTCCTGTTCTCGGGGACGCCATCGGAGCTGGCCTCACGCTACGATCTTCCGACCGGGCGTGCGCTCTCCGGAGTCCTCGAGGCGAAGCGTTGGCCGCGCAGGAGGGCCACGCGTTTCCTGCAGATCAGAGGGGCGCGCGCCAACAACCTCGCCGGCATCGACGTTCGAATACCGCTCGGGGTCGTGTGCGGGCTCACGGGCCCCAGCGGCTCGGGCAAGAGCACGCTCGCCGACGACGTGCTGTACCGCACCGCGGCGCGTCGGCTCGGGGTCACGGATCTGGAGCCGAGCGGAGAGCACGACGGCATCGAGGGGCTCGACGAGTTGACCGCAGCGGTGCTCGTGGACCAGGCGCCGCTCGGGAGGACCTCGCGAGGCAATCCGGCGACCTACACCAAGGCGTGGGATCGCATCCGCGACCGGTTCGCCTCCGAGCCGGCTGCGAAGTCCGCGGGGTTGGGGCCGTCGCACTTCTCGTTCAACGTCGATGCGGGCCGGTGTCAGGCCTGCTCCGGAGAAGGCTACGAGACCGTCGAGATGCAGTTCCTCGCCGACGTCTCGCTGCTGTGCCCGGTGTGCCGCGGCAAGCGTTTCCGAAGCGAGGTGCTTGCGATCCAGTACCGGGGCAAGTCCGTGGCCGACGTCCTCGCGATGACCGTGGACGAGGTGCTCGCGTGGTCTCCCGACGATGCGCACCTCGAGCGGAGCCTGAGGCCGCTGGTGCGTCTGGGGTTGGGCTACCTCCCTCTGGGTCAACCGCTCTCCACGCTGTCCGGGGGAGAAGCGCAGCGGCTCAAGCTCGCCCGGGCGCTGCGCGGCGCGGTGGACGGCACGCTCTTCGTGCTCGACGAGCCGAGCGCGGGATTGCACCCCGAAGACGTCGGTCACGTTCTCGAGGCCATGCACGAGCTCGCGTCGCGCGGCGCGAGCGTGCTGGTCGTGGATCACGATCTGCTGGTCGTGCGCGCGTGCGATTGGGTCGTCGATCTCGGTCCCGGAGCCGGTCGCGAGGGAGGCCGTGTCGTGG
Source organism: Myxococcota bacterium (assembly GCA_022703255.1). Taxonomy (GTDB): domain Bacteria; phylum Myxococcota_A; class Polyangia; order Polyangiales; family Polyangiaceae; genus JACRCQ01. The sequence goes on from JAKLDZ010000502.1 coordinate 1,285, forward strand.
CGCAGGGAACGCCCGAGCAGCTCGCGCAGGGGAGCGGTCGCACGGCCATGGCGCTGCGCGGCGAGGTCGCGGGGCTCGAGCCGACGCCCTCGCAGCGTCCGGAGTTCGCGAGGAACGCGATCAGCATTCGCAACGCGCGGGAGCACAACCTGCGGGAGATCTCGTGCGACATCCCGAAGGGAAAGCTCGTCGTGGTCACGGGTCCGAGCGGCTCGGGCAAGAGCTCGCTGGTGTTCGACGTGATGTTCGCCGAGGGGCAGCGCAGGTTCCTCGAGACGCTGACGCCGTACGCCCGTCAGTTCCTCCCCGTGATGCCGAAGCCCGACGTGGATCGGGTCGCGGGGCTTCCGCCCTCGATCGCACTGGAGCAGCGTCGCTCGCGATCGGGGGGCAACTCGACGGTGGCGACGGTCACCGAGGTGGCGCACTACCTGCGGCTGCTCTTCGCGAAGGTCGGCACGGCGTGGTGTCCCGCGTGCGAGGTGCCGGTCTCTGCGCTGACATCGGATGAGGTTCTGGAGCGAGTGAGGAAGACCGCGGGCAAGGGGATGATCCTGGCGCCAGCGGTGCAGGCGAGGAAAGGGGTGTACCTCGATCTGCTGACCTCGGCGCACCGGAGCGGGATCGAAGTGGCGCGGGTGGACGGGGCGATGGTTTCGACGGACAAGCCTCCGAAGCTCGCGAAGACGCGGGAGCACACGATCGAGCTCGTAGTGTACGAGGGCGTGCTGTCGAAGGCTCCCCGGTCCGCGTTGGACGCCGCGCTGACCTGGGCGAAGGGGCTCGTGCGCATCGTGAGCCGGCGGGGCGAGGAGATCCTGAGCACCGTGCGGGCGTGCCCGAAGTGCGGGATGGGCATCCCCGAGCTCGATCCGCGTTGGTTCTCGTTCAACACACGGCAGGGCGAGTGTTCCGAGTGCCACGGCACCGGCAAGGAGTTCGAGGGCTCCGACGATCCCTGCACGGAGTGCGACGGCTCGCGGCTGGCTCCGATCCCGCGTGCGGTGCGATTGCAGGGACGTCGCTATCACGAGGTGGTCGGGCAATCGGTGTCGGCCGCACGCGACGAGGTGCGCGCGTGGAGGTTCGAGGGCGATCAAGCGCTGCTGGCGAGCGGAGCCCTTGCCGAGCTGACGCGGCGGATCGAGTTCCTGCACGATGTGGGGCTGGGATACCTCGGGCTCGATCGCGACGCTGCCACGTTGTCGGGCGGGGAGATGCAGCGACTGCGGCTCTCGGCGCAGCTCGGCGCTGGTCTCACGGGAGCGATGTACGTGCTCGACGAGCCCACCATCGGTCTGCACCCGAGGGATACCGGGCGGCTGCTGCGCAACCTGCGAGCGCTGGTGGAGACGGGCTCGACGGTGGTTGTCGTGGAGCACGACGCGGACACGATCCGGGCAGCCGATCACATCGTGGACCTCGGACCTTCCGGTGGAAGAAAGGGCGGGAGGGTCGTGGCGCAGGGGGCTGCCGCGGAGGTGCTCGCGGAGGAGTCCTCACCGACGGCGCGAGCCCTGCGAGAGCACGTCGTGCCCATCGTGGCCCACCGCCCCGATCCCGATGAGCTCCTCGTGGTTCGCGGCGCCCGCGCGCACAACCTGCGCAACATCGACGCCCGCTTCCCGATCGGAAGGCTGAACGTGGTCGCCGGGGTGTCGGGGTCGGGCAAGAGCACTCTCGTGCAGAAGATCCTGTTCCCCGCGGTGCGCAAGGCGCTCAAGCTCGTCGCCGACGACCCCCTCGAGCACGACCGCGTGGTCATCCCGAAGTCGATCGCGCGCGCGGCAGCCGTGGATCAGCTCCCCATCGGACGCACACCGCGATCGGTGCCCGCGACCTTCCTGGGCATCTGGGACGACATCCGTCGCCTGTTTGCGGCGAGCCCGGAGGCGCAGATTCGCGGCTTCGGTCCTTCGCGGTTTTCTTTCAACACCTCCGGTGGGCGCTGCACGGTCTGCGAAGGCCAGGGAGTGCTCTCGCACGAGATGTCGTTCCTGCCCGATGTCGTCACGCCGTGCGACGCATGCCACGGGACACGATTCGAGCCTTCGACGCTCGAGATCCGATATCGCGGGTTGTCGATCGGAGACGTGCTGCGACTGACGGCGGAAGAGGCACGGGACTTCTTCGCGGCGCACCCGCGCATCGCTCGTCCTCTGGAGACGCTGTGCGATCTGGGAGTCGGCTATGTCCAGATCGGTCAGGGATCGCACACGCTGTCGGGGGGGGAGGCGCAGCGGCTGAAGCTGGCGTTGGAGCTGACGGCGTCGGGACACCACAAGCCGACGCTGTACGTGCTCGACGAGCCGACCACGGGGCTGCACCTTTCGGACGTGACGCGTCTGGTGGCGGTGCTGCAGAAGCTGGTGGAGCGGGGGGACACGCTGATCGTGATCGAGCACCATCCCGACGTGATTGCCGCGGCGGATCACGTGGTCGAGTTGGGCCCCGAAGGAGGCGATGGGGGAGGGGAGATCGTAGCAGAGGGGAGCCCCGCGACGATCGCCGCTGGGGACACGGCCACCGGAGCGGTGCTGCGGGCGCTTGCGGGAGGAGCGGCGTCGACGGCACGCAGGCGGCGGGGGTGATGCAGGGATAGGCGGAGCGCGCGGTCAGGGGCTCAGGGCTTCTTCCGCTTCTTCACGCGTTTCTTCTCCGGAAGCTTCGTGTCGCGTATCTCAATGATCCGGCACCGACCGCCGAGCTTCTCGAGGTGCCCGAGGGCTGCAAGGGGGCCTC
>JAKLDZ010000503.1 GCA_022703255.1 Myxococcota bacterium
CGGCCTACCGGGCCATCCATGACGATCCGCTGGCCGGCGAGGCGCTGTACGCCGGCCTCGTCTATCCGGAGTGCCGCGGCGGCCTGCCCGGCCTGCTGCGCTCGGCCTTCGCCGCGGACGCGGCGATGGATCCGCCAGCAAGGTTGTGCTCGTGCCTTTCACCTCTCGACAGCGACGCTCACTGACACTCCGGGACGACGGTGTTCCAGACGTCCATGGTCAGGCGTGTGTCATCGAGTAGGTTGTCGCTCCAGCCGGCGATGGTGCCGCAGTTGCCGGCGTTCCAGCCGGCGTTCGGTTCGCCGTTGTTGTCGATGCAGCCTACGCGGTTGCCGCCGTGCCGAGCGCAACGCAAACCGCTCCCGCGCGCGCGAGGCCCGTCAATCCATTCATGGTCGCGTCTCCGCCTTCCGACGATTGATCCGTAGGATCAGCCGCTGGACAGACTACAACGCACGTCGGGGAGCGTGTCCGGAGGACTTCGCCGTCCGGACGGAGCGAGTCGGCCGTGCGAGCCATCTGGCATCAGAGGACAGCGGGACGGGGAGGACGGGAGGCCGAGCAGCTCGAGGCTGTTCCTCGCAGCCGCCAGCGGAATCGCGTCCTGTTTCGTTGTACTCACGGACCGGATCGATGAGCCGTTGTCCGTGATCACCCCGAGGCGGCTGCCCGGCCAGCGGCGGTCGCGGAGGTGGGACGCCGCGGCGTCGTCAGAAGACCAGCCGCATCCCGCGCAAGTCGAAGCCCGCTGCCTGCGGTGCGGGCGCTGCAGGGCGGTCCTGCTCGCGATACGCGTGGATGATCCACACCGTGGCCCCCAGCGCCGCCACCCCGATTCCCAGGGAAATGTCGGCAACGACGTAGTCGCGGTGCATGGCGTCAAGCTCGGACTGTGCGCAGAATGGCGCGCAGTCGCGATCCATGTCGCGCTCCTTCGAACGGCCCGCCAGGCCGAACCAGGCAAAGGTCGCCAGCGCCGCCACCCCCGTCGCCGCAAACCCCCAGGCGTAGGGCGCCGCCGAAGGGGCAATGCGTGTTCCAACCGGCACGTACTCGATCACCTTCTTCGGCGGTTGCTGGAAGGCCGGCGGCTGCGCTGCCGACGCCGAGGGCGGTCGCGCGATCGGCGGAGGGCCGGGGATCTGCACCACCACCGGGATGCCCCGAGCCCCTCGCTTCGCGGCGAACAGCGTGCTCCCCAACCGCCCGTCCCCCGACGTGACGATCACCGTGTGTTGTCCAGGATCGACCGCATGGGAATCGAAGCTCTCCACCAGCTCCCCGTCGATCAAGACGGTTCGCATCTCGACCGAGGTTCCATCGGACACGATCGCCCGCACGCTCACGGTCGGCAGGTCGGCGCTCACCGCGTCCCTCCAGGCCGCGCACTCCTTGGACAGCAATGCAGGGCACTCATCGACAGCGCACTGATTGAGATAGCGGAGCGCCTTGCGGAGCTTCTCTGCCTTGAGCATGCGCTGGCCGGTCTCGTGGGCGGCCACGCACTCCGCCTTGCTCGGCCCCGCGCGGGAAGTCTGCGCCGCCAGGCAGAGCGTCAAGAGCGCGGCCATGGACACCAGCCCGCGGCTCACAGACATTCCACCTTGTAGATCTTCACGCCGGTGTCATCCGTGCGGTACGGGGGATCGCACGCCGACCGCACGGCAGGGGCTTTCGCCGGACGAGTCGTGCGGGCAGGCGGAGGCGGCGCAGGGCGCATCGCAGAACCGTTCGCGGACGCCGACCCCGGTGGGGCGCTCTGCGCGATCGAGGACGGCGTGTCGACCGGCGCGGGCCGCTGCTCGGCCGGGGCGGACGCCGTCGCGACACCGGCTCCCTGGCCCGTCGTCACCGCACTCCCTCCTCGGGCCCCCGAACGCAGCTGAGCAAACGAGATCGTCGCGAAGACCGCGAGCGCCGCCGCAAGCGCTGCGATCACCGCGGCTTGCCTCGTGGCGGCCTTGCGCGGAAGGACCGAGTCCGTCGCCACGGGCCCCAGACCCGAAGGAGTCCGGTCTCCCGACGCATCCGCGTTCGGAATCGTCGCCGAATCCGACGCGACCCTCCAAGCGCCCGAGATGCCGGGGGCGACCGACCCCGACGAGCTCGCGTCGAGCAGCGACGCTCGCCCGGCCAGGTCCGCGGACGCGAGCCGCTCCACCCACGCCGCGACCGCGGCGCGAGAGGCGGGACGGCACGCCCGCTCGATCGCTTCGGCCATTTGCAGCGCGGACTCGAATCGACGGTCCGGATCCGCGGCCAGCCCGCGCAGCACCGCTTCCTCGAGCCCGGCCGGCAGATCGTCACGCCCCATCCGCGGCGGCACCCACGAGCGCCGCGCCAGAAGCGCCTCGGGATCCGTCGCCTCGAACAGCCGCTTGCCCGCCAACAGCTCCCAGAGAACCACCGCGGCCCCGAAGACGTCCGCGCGACGATCGATCCGCCCCTTCGCGAGCTGCTCCGGAGCCATGTAGGCGAGCTTGCCCTTGAGCTGCCCGTCGCACGTCGTTTGCGCACGCCAGACCGCCTTCGCAATCCCGAAGTCCGTCACGCGCGTGAAACCGTCCGCGCCTACCAGCAGGTTGTGCGGCGACACGTCGCGATGCACCACGCCCAGCAGCGTTCCGCGAGTGTCGCGCGCCTCGTGCGCCGCGTGCAACCCGTTGAGGGCGTCGCTCAGCACCGCGACCGCCACGGGGATCGGTACGGGAGACGAATCAACCTCGAGCAGTGCGCGCAGCGACGACCCGTGCACGTACTGCATCACGAGGCAGACCTCCGACCCCTCGGTCACCAGATCGATCACCTCGGCCACGAGCGGGTGGCGCACTTGCGAGCCGAGGCGAGCCTCGTCGAGCAGCATCGACACGAACGCCGGATCGCGCGCAAGCGCCTCATGGAGCCGTTTGACGGCGACCGGGCGCCAGAAGCCCATCGGGCCGCGGTAGCGTGCGAGAAGGACCGTGGCCATGCCACCGCTCCCCAGGGTTCCCAGGGGTTCATAGGGGCCGACGTGGTGGACGAGGGACGGCATGCTGGCCTGTGCGTTCAAACAGGAACGACAAAGTTATCAAGTTCCTCAGGCAGCAACAACCCTCGGCAGAGCCGCCTGTTGTGCAAACCGTGCACAACCAAGCGAAGAGTCGATCCTCCACCGTGCCCAGGTTCTTCGTGCTACACGCATGGCGCGATTCTTGTTTCTGTCGGAGCGCTCATGGCTGAGCACGACAAGACCTCCTCCTACGCGTATGACCAGCAGGCAAGCCGGGTGGCCGTGGTGTTCTGGGACGGCGGCGGCGCGACCGTCCCGCTTCATACGCCCAGCGAGCTGACCATCGGACGCGCGGATGATTCGGGCATCCGGATCGACCACGCCTCCGTGTCGCGAAACCACGCGCGGCTCCACGTGGGCGAAGCCGATGTGGAGATCGAGGACCTGGGCAGCTCCAATGGCAGTCGCCTCAATGCCCGCAGGCTCGAGCCCCGCGAGCGCGTGCCGATCTGCCAGGGCGCCGTCGTCGAAATTGGCGCGGCCATGCTCGTGGTGCAGCAGCGCGCGCAGCCGCCTGCGCCGCAACCCTCTCGCGGCTCTCGCGGCGACCCCATGGCCCCACTCTCCCGGCTCGTGGCGCTCATCGCGCAGGGCTCGCTCCCGGTCATCCTGATCGGCGAGACCGGCGTGGGAAAGGACATCTGGGCGCGGCGCATCCACGAGCAGTCGGCGCGCAGCGCCGCGCCCTTCATCGCCATCAACTGCGCTGCCATCCCGGAATCGCTGCTCGAGAGCGAGCTGTTCGGCCACGAGAAGGGCGCCTTCACCGGCGCCGACAAGCCCCACGTGGGGCTGCTCGAAACCGCCGGCACGGGCACCGTCTTCCTCGACGAAATCTCCGAGCTCTCAGGGAGGCTGCAGGCCAAGCTCCTGCGCGCCATCGAGAGCCAGGAGGTCTTCCCCGTCGGAGGAAGCCGCCCCCGCCCCGTCCGCGCACGCTTCATCTCCGCCACCAACCGCAACATCG
>JAKLDZ010000504.1 GCA_022703255.1 Myxococcota bacterium
CTGCCCTCGAGGACGCGGGGCTGCGGCCCGCCGGCGTGACCGGTGCGAGCGCGGGCGCCCTGTCGGGCGGGCTCTGGGCCGCAGGGCTCGATGCCGACACGCTGCGCGACGAGCTTGCCTCCCTTCGGCGCGCGCACTTCTGGGATCCCGGTCCGGGCGCGGGCCTGCTGCGCGGCAGGCTCATGCGTCGCAAGCTCGAGTCGATCCTGCCCACCGCGCGCTTCGATGGCACCCGCGTCCCCTTCGCCGCCAGCGTGTTCGACCTGCTGTCCCGCTCCACACGCGTGGTGCGCGAGGGCGACATCGCCGCCGCGATCTGCGCGTCGAGCGCCCTGCCCGGGCTCTTCCAGCCGGTGTGGATCCGCGGCCGCCCCTGCATCGACGGCGGCGTGCTGGATCGCCCCGCACACGCCGGGCTCCCTCCGTCGGAGCGCGCGCTGTATCACCACCTCGCCTCGCACTCGCCCTGGCGCTGGTATGCCCCCCAGGTCCCTCCGCGTCCCGATACCCTCGCCATCGTCCTGCGCGACCTGCCCCGCTCCGGACCGTTCCGCCTCGATGTCGGCATGGTCGCCCTCGACCAGACGCGTCGCAGGGCGAAACGGCTCCTCGACGCTCCGGTTCCCGAGGGCGGCGATGGCGTGATGATGGATTGATGCGCGGCAATCCGGACGAATCGCAAGGCCCGAAAGCCCCGCAGCCGGATTCGCTCTCAGGTCATGGAGAGGTCATGATGAATCCGGGCATCCCGCCCGAATATCCGTAGGCCACCAGCCGCGTCCCCGTCCAGATCACCCCGTTGAGATTGTTCGTCGCAGGGGAGGTCTGCTTCGTCCAGTTGCTGCCGTCCGGCGAGGTCTGCACCAGCCCCGACGACCCCACCAGCACGAGCTGCGACCCGATCGATACCGGCGCTCCCAGATTGGTCGTGAGCTCGTTGGTCGAAGCCTTCGTCCAGTTCTGGCCGTCGTCCGTGGAGACGAGCACCTGATTCGCCTGCCCCGTCGCCACGAGCGTCGATCCGATCTTCGCCACCCCGGACAGGTTGTAGCCCAAGTCGCTCCCGGTCGTCGGCTTCGCCCAGGCGTCGCCGTCCGGCGAGATCAGGATCACGCCGTAGGTGCCGACCGCGATGTACTTCGACCCGCTCCAGAACACCGGGCCCAGGCTCTGTCCCGTGAGATCGGGGCGATACGTCCAGGCCACGCCGTCGGTCGAATACAGGATCTCGCCACCGTTGGAGGCGAAGAACTTGCCGTTGACGTAGCTGATCGCGTTCAGCGCGTTCAACACCTTGCCCGTCGGCAGGTTCCCCGGATTCTGCTCGGTCCACGACGTGCCGTTGGTGGAGGTGAGCAGCGTGGGCTTCATCGCCATGCTCCACGCCCCCACCGCAACGAACAGCGGCCCCGAGCAGGCGACGGACTTGAGCTCCGATGTCGTGGGAGCCGGTGTGAGCGGCGTCCAGGTGATCCCGTCGGTCGAGGTCAGCATCCTGCCGCCTACCCCCACGGCTACGTGCAGCCCGAGCGTCGACGAGTACGCCACCGAGTTGATTCCGGTCATGATCTCCGCGGTGTCGTTCTGGTATCGCACGGTCCACTCGACACCCACGTTGGCGCCCGCTTCGGGCTCCGCGTCGGGAGCGGCCTCCGGCGCGGCATCGCCGGGTGCAGCCTCCGGCGAGCCATCCGTCGCCGCCTCCGGCGTCTCGCCGTCCTGCCCCCCGTCCGGCGTGGAGGATTCCGCTCCCCCGTCCGTCGCGGCGCTGTCCGTGCCGCTGTCCGCAGCCGGCGTCGCCGGCTCCTCGTCGCTCGAGCCGCAATGGACGCTCAAGGCCGCAAGGATCGCAATCAACAAGACACCCCGGTATTGCATGACACTCCTCCTCGGTGAGGGCGTCAGGATAGCACGGCTCTTCCCAATCAATACTCGCAATAATCGGGGCAGCCCGTGAGCTCCACCTTGGTCTGCCCTTCTGCGCAACCGTCCGCGTAGGGACCGCAGCGGCCATTGTAGGGGGTGAGCGTGCGGCAGACCTGCTGGGATCCAATCCCCGTGGGACAATCGGAGTTGCTCGAGCAGGTGCAGCGCCCCGTGGTGTCCGCGGGGTGAAGCGAGCAGCCCGAGGTGTCCTCCACACTCTCGCAGTCCTCGCCGATGGCGCACTCGAGCCCGCACCCGCCGCAGTGGTCTCTGTCTTCCGTGATGTCCACCGGGTCGCCGTCACAACAGCGGTGCGATGCCGCTGCGTCGTATTGATACCCGTCCTCCCTCGGCTCGTACTCGCAATCCCCGGTGTCGGGATCGCAGATCCCCGGCTCCTCGCACGCGCCCGGAGGATCGCACACGACCGCCGGCCCGATCGCGCAACTCCCCCCCACGCACTGGTCGCCGGCCGTGCACGCGTTGCCGTCGTCGCAGCGCACGCCGCAGGCGCCGCAGTGGTCATTGCTCGTGGAGGTGTCGACCTCGCAGCCGTCGGTGTCCGAGTGGTTGCAGTCGCCCCACCCGGAGTCGCACGCGACAATCGCGCAGCCGACGTCCTTGCAGGTGGATGATGCGTGGGGCAGGGCGCACGCGCAGACGCCGCAGCGGTTGGGGCCGCCTCCTCCGCAATCCTCTCCGGGCCCGCAGGTGCCGCACGTGAGCGTTCCGCCGCAGCCGTCGGGGGCCGTCCCGCAGTTGGCCCCGAGGGCTGCGCAGGTCACCGGCTCACAGCTCCCTTGCGAATCGTCGTGGGCGTCGCTGCCGCCGCTGCTGCCCGCATCGCGGGCCGGCGCGGACGCCCAGTCGTCGTTGCTTTCCCCGCAGCCGAAGAGCAGGAGGGCGACGACGATCAGCCAACGGAAGGGGCGCACGGAGGGGATCGTACCGGTTGGAGGGAGGGGGGACAAGGTCGGCGCGAGGCGGGGAAACCGGGGGCGGGGTTGGTGGCCGGAGGGCGCACAACAAGACTCCCCGTCGCTCAAGGGGTCCGTATCACCGGCGCGGGGACTGCAGATCATCACAAGTCGTTGCGACAACGTGCGACGCGCCCGGGACGACGTCGACGCGCCACGGCGAAGAGCCCTCCCAACACCAGCGCGCCGAGCCCATGGAAGCGGAGGACGGTGCCGGGTTGGCTGCAACCACAGCCGCCCGCGTCATCCGCGGGGGCGTCGGCGTCTTCCCCCGCATCCGGACACCCCTGACAGGAGCCGAACCCGCTGCCGTCATCTTTGCACACCTGCGCGCCGGACACGCCGCTCCCCGGGCATGCGCAGGCAACCTGTTGGCCCGCAACACACGCCGCGGGGCCAGGACCGCTCGCGTCCGGAGTCGTTGACGCGTCCGCGGATGCGGGAGAGTCCGAGCTGCCATCCAGAGGGACTTCTGCGGCGTCGATCAGCGCATCGGGCTCGGCGTCGATCAGCGCATCGGGCTCGGCGTCGATCAGTGCATCGGGCCCAGCGTCCGATGGCCCGACACCCTCCCCCCCGACGGTCACTGCGAATGACGGGGAGTCCGGATCGTTGGTGTGGATGGTGACGGTGCCGGCGCGAGGCCCGGGGCCGAGCGGCTGAAAGACGATCGGCACGTCGTGCAGAGCTCCAGGGGAGACCACGGTGGAGGTCATCGACACGACGAAGTCCGGATCCGAGCTGGAGACCCCCGTGATGAAGAGTCCGAGCTCGCCGGTGTTGGCGATGGTCACGTGCGAGGCACTCTGGGTGCCTGAAGGGACCGGTCCGAAAGCGATGTTCGTGGAGGAGAGCGAGGCGTTGGGCAGCGGGATGTGCACGTTCGCGGGAGCTGCCTCCAGTTCGATGTCGGACGAATCGTAGGGGAACTTGATTCCCACCGAGATGGGGAAGTCGAGTGTGATCCCGAACCCGGCGATGCTCGTGATGTGGATCACCGGCAGCATCTCCACGTCTCCCGAGTACCTCATCACGCCCTTGCTCTTCACCAGGAAGTCAGCCGCCCCGAGGAAGGGGCCAGGGTACAGCGTGCCGGCCGACAGGCTCGCGATCGGG
>JAKLDZ010000505.1 GCA_022703255.1 Myxococcota bacterium
TCCCCAAGAGGCCAGCGACGGTGATTCCGCCGCACAAGACGAGGATGGCGGTGGCCGTGGATCTGCGCATGCCACCGGAGCGGGGGCCGGAGACTGCGACACCCGGGACGGAGAGGGAGACCTGAGAAGGCGGGATCAGCGCGATCTCGTCGGGAAGAGAGGTCGTGGCGGCGCGGATTCGCAGGCGTCGCTCTTCGATCTCTCCGCTTGCCAGATCCATGACGAGTCGTCCGACGTCGGAGGTCGTGACGATGGCGTTGCGGGACACGAGGAACTGCTCGAGGGCCAGGCGCATCTGCTCGGCTGTCTGGAACCGCTGGTTGGGGTCCATGGCGAGCGAGCGGGCGAGGATGTGCTCGAGCTCGACGGGAAGGTCGGCACGGATCTGACGCGGCGGGACGAGATTGCCGGAGAGCAGGTTCTGCAGCCGGGTGACGTCGTTGGCGCCGGGCCAGGCACGCTTGCCGGTGAGCGCCTCGTAGAGGACGGCACCGAGCGAGAAGATGTCCGAGCGCCGATCGACATTGAGATCCCCCATGGCCTGTTCGGGGGACATATAGGCGACCTTGCCCTTGAGCTGCCCCGCCATGGTCGGGGCGTGGTCGAGGTTCATCGCCTTCGCCACACCGAAGTCGGCGACCTTCACGTTGCCGTCGAAGGCGATCAAGATGTTGTGCGGCGAGACATCGCGGTGGACGACGCACTGGTAGTTGCCGGTGTCGTCGCGCAGTTCGTGGGCGGCATGAAGGCCCGCGCATGCATCGGCCACGATGCGGACCGCCAACAGGTCGGGCAGCGGCGTGTGAGGACGCGCCTTGAGCATCGACAGCAGGGAGGTCCCGTCGACCCATTCCATGGCGAGAAACAGGACGTTTCCTTCTTCGCCGAGGTCGAGGATCTCGCAGACGTTCGGGTGGTGGATGGACGAAGCGATCCTCGCTTCGTCGAGGAACATGCGCTCGAACTCCGCGTCGGCGGCGAGGTTCGGCATGATGGTCTTGATGGCGACCATCTTCTGGAAGCCGCGTTGCCCGGCCTGGCGCGCGGCCCACACGCGAGCCATGCCCCCCTGGCCGACCGGAGTGAGCAGCGTGTACCTCCCCAGCTTCTGGCCGGGTTTGAGGCTATCCAGATCCGCCACGCTCGGGTTCGGTGGCCGTACTTCAGGGCTCTCTGCTACGCCTTGCATGCGAAATCAATCTACCATCCAGCGGGTGCGACGCACCTGTCAAGGTGGATAACGGTCCGATTGCGGAGGATACACCGTTGCGGCTCCGCACGGAACCTTCCTTGCGTCGCCTCACCCCTCTTCGGCATCGTCAACCGTGGCACCTTCCCGCCCTTCTTCGCGCTCGCGAGAAACGATCGTGGCGCGGGGGCGATCCAGCAGTGCCTGCTGACCAAAGGTGGTCCACCCTGGTACAATCGAAAGGACGGTCCGTTTTCCAACCCCCGAAGGATCGCCCTCTGCGGTTCCCATCATGATCTCCACGACCTGCCCCGGCTGTTCCGCGAAGTTCCAGGTGCCCGAGAACCTCGTTTCCGGCAAGACGGTCCGCTTCCGATGTCGCAAGTGCGGAGGACCGATCGAAGTCGATGGCACGAAGACGTCCGGGGAGGCCACGGAGGCCGCTGCGTCGAAACCCGAAACCCCCGGACGACAACGCAAGGCCACGTTGTTGTTCGGCGGCGGAACCTCGGAGAACGCATCGAAGCCCGCGACCGCGACGGCTCAAGTCGCTGCGCCGGTTGAACCGAAGATCGAGGAAGCCAAACCGGGGAAGGCGCAGCTCTTCGATCTCGCGCTCACGCCTCCGCCTCCGGACACCGACGACCTGTGGGACCTGCCGCCCGAGGCCGTCACCATCCAACCGAAGAAGGCACCGAGTCCGAAGTCGGAGGACGCGAAGACGGCGAGCGCAACGGCCCAGGCGCCGAAGCCGGCAGATGCCTCGGCCCGGCAGGACGCGAAGCCGACGAAGTCCGAGGAGGCCAAGCAGGCGACGAAGCGGGAGTCCGCGGCGTCGGGACCCGCCGCCTCCGAACCGGCTTCCGATGCAAAGGCATCCCCGGAGCTCCCCTTGCCTCCGCGCCCCGCAGAAGGGGAAAAGACCTCAGACCAGGCCGAGAAACGAACACCCCAGCCGTCCTCCAAGCCGGTGCCGTCCTCCAAGCCGGTCCCCTCCTCGAAGCCGACTCCCTCTCCCGCCTCCGTCCGCAAGTCGGGGCTGCGCAACGCATTCGGACTCGATGAACCGGGCAAGGACAAGCCCGCGCCCGCATCGGACAAGACGCCCGCGCCCGCGTCGGACAAGAAGCCTGCGAGCCTCGGAGGCGCCGAGGGCAAGTCGCCCGATCCCGGGAAACCCTTGATGCCGAAACCCGGCCCTGCCCGCCCCGCGCCCGGGGAGGCGCGACCGGATGCGACCCTGTCGAAGCGATCGCGGGCCTCGATGGAGCTGGGCGGGGTCTTCGCGGCGAAGGACAAGGGCGCGACCCCCGAGAAGCCTGCGTCGAGCGATCACGACGACTTGGACGTAGAAGTCGATCTCGAAGACAACCTCGAGCTCAAGCCACTGGTGATCAAGACCGACGGCGTGAAAGCTCCACCGGCTCCGCAGCTCAAGAAGGTCGTGATCGATCTTGCGGACGTCGGAGGCGGAGAACCTCCCGAAGCTCGTGCGCTGCCATCGGTCGCCTTCTTCAGTCCGGTGCTCGTGCAGCAGGCTCAGCTTGCCACTCCCCCGGCGTCGCTCGGCCCCACCGAGCAGCAGAAGTCCGAGGCCCGCAAGAGCAGCAACGGGGCGATGTGGGCGGCAATCATCGCAGGAGTCGGTGTGCTGTGCGCCGCCGGGATCCTTCTGTGGAAGGCGCTCGAGAGCCGTGAGCCGACGCCGACGCGAAGCGGTGCGGCAGCGGACACGACGACGGCGGTGGCCTCGTTGCCAGCGCCGCAGACCGGGGTGCGGGGGGCGGAGCCGAGCCCCGCGACGACGGCGGAGCCGAGCGCTGCTCCCGCGGCGACCCCCGAGACGACGGCAGCGGCAACCGCGGGGGCTGCGACGGCAGGTGCGGAGTCGACGGCGAAGGCCGCGTCGACGCCGGGCAAGGAGCCCGCAGCAGCGACGGCGAAGCCCGGGGCCACGGCCGAGGCGAAAGCGGCGCCGGCGGAAACGACCAAGCAGCCGGAGCCGGCGAAGCCCGAGGTGAAACAACCCGAGCCCGCGCCGGTGAGCAACGACGTCCCCTTCGACAAGGCCGCTGCGGCTGCGTCGTTGGCGGCACGCAAGGGCGCAGCGGCGGGATGCAAGCAGGAGGGGGGGCCGACCGGGCATGCGAAGGTGTCCGTGACCTTCGCTCCTTCGGGGCGCGTGACCACCGCGAACATCAACGGGCCGCCGTTCGCGGGCACGCCCGTCGGCGGTTGCATCGCGTCGAAGTTCCGCGGCGCCACCGTGCCCCCGTTCACCGGAAGCCCCGTCACGGTCCACACCTCCGTCGCGATCTTCTGACCAACCTCCCGCTCGAGCCCGTGCTCCGTTGGCGCGCGGACGCATCCGCCGTAGGCTAGTGATGTGACCACGGCCGAATGGGAGGCGCTGCTGCCTGCGATCGCGACGTGGGCGGGGCTCGCGGTGGAGCTCCTGGCCCTGGCCCTGATCCCGTTCGTGTTGGTGCGGCGCAAGGATCCCTCCTCGACGATCGCGTGGATCCTCGTGCTGGTGTTCCTTCCCGGGCTCGGTGCGCTGCTGTTCCTGCTCTTCGGACGGTCGCGCGTGCGTTGGTCGGCGCGTCGCAAGCGCGACGCCGACGAAGCTCTCAGCGGCCACCTCATCGGGTTCCGGGCGGCGGATGTCCCGTCGGCGCCGTTGCCTCTCGCGGGGCATGATCTTGGGCTCTTTCGAGTGAGCTCGGTGTTGTCGCGGGGAGAAGCGACGGCGGGAAACCGCGTGGACGTGCTGCTTGGGGGGGCGGCCACGTACGCGGCGATTGGGGAGGCGATCGACGCTG
>JAKLDZ010000506.1 GCA_022703255.1 Myxococcota bacterium
ACGCACCCGACGACATGTCGGGAATGCCCTCCACGATCCGCTGATCGTCGGGGTTGCGCAGCGCCACCGACAGCTTGCCCTTCTCGACCGCCAACGCCAACAGCTGCGCTTCCTGCAGATTCAGGCTCAACGTGAGCAGCATCTCGCGCTGCGCACGCGCCGTGTCCGTCTTCTCCACCAGCTGCTCCGACACCGTGTCGAGCCCCACCGCCAGCACCAGGATGCGCTGCAGCAGCACCATCGACGAACGCTGATCCCCCGAGCCCCCACTCATCGGAAGCGTGGCAATCACGTCCACGTAGTCCCCGGGACGTATCAACGCGAAGCTCTTGTCGTCACTGTGCGCCCTCACCGGCACCGCTCGGTTCCCGGGCTGCACCAGCGAGCTCAGGTCCCTGCGCTCGTCCGTCGCGATCGCCAGGTCCGTCCACATCAACGTCTGGTTGGGCTGCACCGCGTTGTCCACCCGCAGGCCCACGATCTTCGCCTTCTCCGTGGCCTTCACCGCCCGGTCCTCGACGTAGGCCATCGGGACCTCCCGGTTCGCAAGCATGTCCGCCGTGATGACGGTCCCCCGCTCGATCGGCTTGACCGCCATCAGCAGCTTGATCCGTTCGCCTCCCGAAGCTTCCTGCTCGAAGCGTCGAAGGTACAGCAACAGCAGCAGTGCCCCCAGAACGGCCGAGATGAGGGCGATGACAAGGGCGCGTCGGTTCATTCGCCGCGCAGTATACATCAGCATCTCCCCCACCCACCCCCGATCCGAATGGACCGCATCGCCTCCCTCCCGCGTCCGACCGAAACGCGTGCAACCGCCTCCCCCTCCCTCGCCTCCCACGGCGGTTGACCCCACGATCCCCGCATGGTACCCGGCCCCCATGGCGAATGATGGGGTGATGACCGCGTGGGTGAAGGCGCTCGCGATCCTTGCGTGGGCCGACGGCAACCTCGACAGCAAGGAAATCAAGCGGCTGTCGATCGACGCAGTGGCGTTCGCAGGCATGGATCTGGGAAGCATCGAGAAGCTGTTCGACGACGCGCGCGCATGGGCGCGCGACCTCTCGAGCGTCGCCCGCGAAATCGAGCCCATCCGCGGAAGCGATCTCGCTCAGGGGCTGACGCACCTCAAACGCTGCTACGAGCTCGCCATGTCCGATGGCGTCGAAGACCCCACCGAAATCAAGATCATCGAGCAGCTCGCTGCCCTCTTCGTCCCCACCGACCGCGTCGCCAAGGTCGTCCCCTGGCTCCGGGCAACCCGCCAGGCCGCCTTGCTCGAAGCCGAGCTGCTCCCCAAAGGTCGCCCCCTGCCCGGTCGCTGAACCCCTCCAGCTCCGTCAGCTCCCGACAAACTCCCGCACGACCCGCTCGATCGCGCCGTCGTCGCGCACCGCTCCCCCCAACGCCGCGCGCAACCCCTCCGCCTTGTCCGGGTAGAGCCCCACGAACCCCTCCAGAAGCCGACGCCCCTCCCCCGACGCGATCTCCGGGTGCCCCTGGAGTCCCCAGATGGGACGATCCTCCAACCGCATCACGTGTACGGCGCAGCTCGCACTGCGCGCAAGCACCCGCCACGCCGCAGGCGGATCCACCACCTCGTCGAAGTGCGACGCGAACATCCACACCCCGTCCCCGGCCGCTCCGATCAGGGGATCGTCGCACGTCACTTCGACATGCACCCATCCCAGCTCCGGCGCCGCCGCCCGCCTGACATGCTGCTTCCCACACAGCGCTCGCGCGAGCATCTGGTGCCCGAAACAGCTCCCCAAAACCCGCATCCCCCGCGCTGCCGCGTCGCGCACCACCGCTGCCTCGACCTCGAACCATGCGTCGTCATCGACAATCGATGCTTCGGATCCCGTCACAATGAGATGCGTGTAGCCCGAAAGCAACGGGACGGGTTCTCCCGACGGCAGGTGGACCGAATCCGACTCCATCTCGCCAAGCCACCGTCGCCATCCAGCCGTCGGCTGGTAGATCGACCGGTGGATCGATCCGTCGAGTATCAAGACGCGCTTCATGCGCGCGGCACCCTAACCCAACCCGCCCTCGGCCGACCACGGGCAACGAGTGGCTCCTCCGTGGCGTTCGCCCCCGCTGCCCCGGAACCTCACCCTTCACATGCGTGGGGGTCGCCGAACATCTCGACGAAAGCTTCGCGGCTCTCCTCCGGCACGCGACCGAAAACGAAGCGCGCGAACTCGCGATCGACCCGGATGCACGTCATCAGGACTCCGCACCCGGCGCCGAAACGATCGCGGCACTGCACACATGCCCCGTCCACCAGACGGGCCCTGCGGCGACACCCCGGGCACCAGCCGATCCGGATCACGTTCCCCGTCTCTCGTTCGCGCTCCGACATGGTCATCGCCTGGACCCGATCACGCAGTCCATCCGTTTCCGTCAACCCCGCACCTCGGGGTTCGTCCCTCTTGCTACGTCGGTTCCCTTGCGGCCTTCCTCTCTCTTCTTGTCGGATCGAGCCCCTCTCCCAGCGAATGCCACGGCCGCCTACATCTCGGCCTGCGGCCAACGCTCCGCAGTCGGATCGCATGACTGCAAGTCCAACCCTCCTGCGAATCACACCGCCATCGGGCCGTTCCCCGCGAATCGTGCGCGGCACGCGCCCTGCACAACAAGCGGGCAGAACGTCGACCGAAACGGCAATCACGCGGAATCTCAAGAGGTCGAAGCCTAGAGCGCTTGCAGTTGTGGGACGACGTTTCGGGGATGCAATGAACAAGGCCAACCCGGTGGACCCGTTTGTCGTTCTCAAGGGCGAACACGAGCTGCTCTTCGGCGTGCTCGACAGCCTGGAGTGTTGCATCGCCACGGTCGATCGCGGCGCCGACCCCAGGGACCTGCGCAGATTCGTCGAGTTCCTCCGCGGATTCCTCTCCGCCTGGCATTGGCCGAAGGAGGACGACATCCTGTTCCGGGCCCTTGCCAGCAGCGGTTTCCCCGCCAACTCGGGCCCCCTCGCGGTGCTCGACGAAGACCACCGCGAGATCGAGCGACTGCTCACCAAGGCCGCAGCCTACACGGCCAACGGCGGCCCCGCCGGGGGCGACGCGCTGCGCTTCACGCTCCGCGTGCTCCGGTCGCTCGACGCGCTGCTTCGCTACCACCTGGAGATGGAGGAGACGGTGCTGTTCGAGACGGCCGCAAGGGAGCTCCCCGAGACGAAGATCGCGGAGTTGGGAGAAGCCATGCAGGTGTTCCTCGACGACGCACGCGGCTCCTTCCGCTACCACTCGCTGCGGCGCATGGCCGACCGTCTCCAGGCCGACTTCCTCCCCGCCAATCGCCGCCGCGTCGCACTCGCAGGCTGCGCCGCTGCCAGCCTCTGACCCGCAACGACACCTGCCCGCCGAAGGTCCCGCGCTACGGGGGGTCCCCAAACGCCTCGTCCTGCCCCATCATCGCCCGATGGGAAGACAACCCACGAACCCACCGGCAGGAGGCGACGCGTTCCGCGATGCGTTGACCCGCTTGCGCGAACAGCTGCCGCCTCACCTCTCGTCCCACCCTCCTCCCAATCCCGCGCCCGCCCACGACTCCAGCGGCCCTCCTGCCCGAGCCGTCGTCCGCATCGATCGCAAGGGACGACGCGGCAAGGAAGCCACCGTCGTCGAGAAGCTCGGACTGTCGCCCGACGTGCTGCTCGACTGGCTCGATGACTTGAAGCGAGGCCTCGGTTGCGGAGGGGCCCTCGAGGGCGAGGCCATCGTGCTCCAAGGCGACCAACGAGACCGGGTGCGACGCTGGCTCGAGTCCCGCGGTGTGCGACGCATCACCGTCGCGTGAATCAGCGTCGTGACTCGCAGTAGGGCGCTCACCCTCCCACACTCTCGTTTCATGCGTTCCTTCCCCGGTTCCCCGCTCGCGGCGCGCCGGCGGCGGTGGCAAGCTCGGGGGAAGGGTTGGACTGGGCGTTGGGTATCATGGGCCGAAGCCGTGCCCACACCCTTTCTTCCTTATTTCCTGTTGCCGCCTCGCGAGCGGG
>JAKLDZ010000507.1 GCA_022703255.1 Myxococcota bacterium
GGCGAGCTGTGCAGGGAGCGCGAGGTGGTGCGACGCTTCAAGCGCGAGGCGCTGCTGGCCTCCCGATTGTCGCACCCCAACAGCGTGCAGGTGTTCGACTTCGGCGTCTCCGATGGCCTGACCTTCATCGTCATGGAGCTGGTCACCGGCCAGGACCTCGCACGCATCATCCGATCCGGCGGGCCCATGCCCTTCGATCGGATGTGCCGCATCGTGCTGCAGGTCTGCTCCTCCCTGGCAGAGGCCCACGGGATGGGGATCGTGCACCGGGATCTGAAGCCCGAGAACATCCTCGTCTCGCGCACCAAGGAGGGCGCCGACCTGGCAAAGGTGCTCGACTTCGGGCTCGCGAAGCTGCGCGAGAGCCCCGAGCTCAACGAGGTCACCGGCCACGGTACCATCGTCGGCACGCCGTTCTACATGGCCCCCGAGCAGATCATGGGCAAGCCGATCGACGGTCGCGCGGACATCTACGCGCTGGGTGCCGTGATGTACAAGGCGCTGACCGGCGAGACGCTGTTCGACGGCTCGTCTCCCATGGCCGTGTTCACCCAGCACCTGAACTCGCCTCCGATCCCGATGCGCGAGCGCAACCCTCGCATCTCGATCCCCGACTCCGTCGACGACGTCGTCATGCGCGCCCTGGCCAAGTCCCCCCTCGACCGCTTCCAGCGCATCGAGGACCTGCGCGCTGCCCTCGTCGAGATCCTCGGAGGCATCGGACAGTCCAGCGTCGAGATGCTCCTGAACTCCGCACAGCTCCAGGCCATGCAGGCCGAAGCCCTCGCGGCCGCGCATCACGACGCTTCGCAGGCCAGCCGCACCGGCATGGGTCGCACGATGATGCGCAAGGCCGAGATCGCCACCCGCGACGAGGTCGAAGCCTTCAAGCGCAAGCTCGCCCGGCAACGCCGCTACGGCACCGCCGTCGCCGTCTCCCTCGCCCTGCTCGCGTCCGCCGGCGGCATGAGGGCCTACCAGCGAGCCACCGCGAGCCCCGGCTTCCAGGGCTTCGAGCTCGAGCCCGACAACCAGGCCACCGAGGCCACCGACGTCCCCTTCGGTGTCGAGGTCCAGGGACAGCTCGGCAAGCGCATCTCCCCCGAACAGGGCGACCGCGACTTCTTCCGCGTCGTGATCCCTCCCGGCGCCAACACGATCTCCATCGACGCGCGCCCCCTGCCCAACATGGCGCTGTGCGTGTGGGCGTATCGCAGCGGCGAGCCCAACCCGGTCGCGCGCCTCTGCCCCGGCCGCCCCGCTCTGCCCTTGCGCGTCCCGGCCCTGCGCATCGACCCCGATACCTACTTCTTCGCCGTCATGCAGGACCGCGAGCCCTACGGCGCTCCCTCCCCACCCTTCGTCCTCGAAAACGTCTCCGACTCCTATGCCCTCCGCGTCGCCGCTGCCGCGCCCGATCCCGCCTTCGAGATCGAGCCCAACGACGCCCGTCAGGTCGCCATCCCCATTGAGCCCGGCAACGGCGTGCGCGGCTCCCTCGCATGGACCGAGGACGAAGACGTCGCGTGCGTCGCCCCCAGCGTCACAGGCCGCGTCCGCTGGATCGTCGAAGACGCCGTCGATCGCCCCAGGGATCGCGGCGCCGTGCTGCAGGTCACGCCCTCCAACGGCCCGCGCCCCGGCGTGGCGATCCGCGTGCACCGCGCAGGTCAGACCGGCAAACCGTCCGCCACCGACGTCGCGGGCCCCTGGCGCTCCGAGCCCTTCGACCCGAACGCAGGCTCGGATCCCGCCTGCATCACCTTGCGGCTCACCCTCGACCCGTGGGCCGGAGACAACGCCCCCTTGACGCCGCCCGTCAGCGGCGAGCACTGGTGGATCCGTGTCGAGCCCGTACCGTAGCCCCTTGCCCTGGATCGGCGCCTGCCTCGCGGCCGCGGGCCTCGGCCTGATGGCTTGGACCGCGCCCGCTTCCGCGCAGCACGACCCCGCTCTCCCCGTCCACATCGTGGTGGGCCCGCCTCCCGGCGCACACCCCATGGCGCGCACCGACCCCGCGCGCACCGCCCGCACCGCCGAGCTGCCCTCGCAGCCCCGCGAGATCTGGAACCGCGGCGTCCGCGGCGGGATCGAGCAGGTGCCCGCGGTCGACGATCACGGCAACGTGATCCTCGCGACATCCACCGGCGAGCTCGCGCAGCTCGGGCCCGACGGCACCGAGCAGTGGCGCATCGGGCTGGGGCAGCAGAAGTCGGCGGCGACCGTGTCGCCCGTGATCCTGAGCGACGGCACCCGTCTGGTCCTCAACGCGATGGGAGAAGCGTGGGGCGTGAGCCCCTCGGGGGCGAAGAGATTCAGCGAGAGCCACGGCGCCGCGGGGCGCGACTCGCGGGTGGCGCTGCTGCCGCGCGACGACGGCTCGGCGGTAGCGGCGGTGTGGGGACGGCTGATCGTGATCGGTTCCGACGGCAAGGTCCGGGATCACGCGCAGATCGGCGAGGCGATCGTGGGGGCGCTGATCGGCACGCGCGACGGGATCGTGGCGACGTCGGACAGCGGCGCCGTGTGGTTGTGGGCGCCGCCCCTTTCGCCGCGCAGGATCGGCTCGTTCCAGGGATCGGTCCGCGAGGGGGTCGCGCTCGCCGACGATCGCACGTTGATTGCGGTGGTGGATCGCCGCAGGCTGGTGGCGATGGATCGGCGCACCGGCGCGCTGACCACGCGCGAGGTGCTGGCCGGGATGGAGGGACCGCCTGCGATCGGCAGCGGGGGCACGGCATTCGTGGCCACGATGGGCGGGGTTCTGGTGGGGATGGGGGCGGCCGCGGAGGTCCTGCGTGTTGCGTTGAGCCCGCAGCCCGCCGCAGGCGACGACGCCGGCGTGGTGTCGTATCGATCGAGCCCGCCGGTGATCGTGGATCGGGCGGGGCGTGTGGCGTTCGTGCGTGCCGACGGCAAGGTGGGAGTGGTGGCGCCGGACGGCGCGATCAGCGCTGCGCAGGGGATGGCCTGTTACGATCCGATGGGCATCGTGCCGGCGGGGCCGAAGCGGTTCCTGGTGGCCTGCCGCGCCGGGACGATTCGAATGTACGAGTAGGGTGGAGTCGTCGGCCGCTGGTTCAGAGGCTCAGTCCCGGAAAGAGCCTGCGTTGGATTCGTCGGCACACGGCATCAGACGGCTGAGCTCCCTTCCAAGGTCCAGTCGGGAGCCGGCCTTCGGGAACTCCCGCGCAAGCCGCAGCCGGCGCTCCACCGTCTCGTGGGAGCAGCCGAGCTGATCATCTTCGGCGGGTTGGAGTCGATGGTCAGCCAGTCGTCGTTGTTGCCGATGAATGCGGAAGGGCAGGCTCTTGCCATCAATCGGTGAACAGCGGACGTCTATCACGATATGGCGCGAGTCCCCCAGAGTCGTCCCGGGTCGCTCTCGGAGCAAGGTTGTTCAAACACCTTGATTCGATATCTCATCAAGAGGTCAGGAGTCTGACGGCAGCGCCCTCTGTCCGGACAACATCGCAACGAGCGATGAGCATCGTCAGGCCACTCCACCGGCGTGGAGATGCCCAAGTTGTGCGCGAACGCGCAAAGTGCGAGGTTGCCGAGGATTTCGCTTGCCTCGAGAAACCGCAGGAGGTAGAGGCGATTCGGAACTGAAGGACATAGTCGATGCACCGACCAGCTCCGGTGGCGCAGGGCCTCGATCCGATCTGCCCCACGCACCCGCCATGGCCGGCGGTCTCGAGTGCATGGGAAGCGGACCGCGACCGTGACTGCGGACAAGCCGCGTCCTGACACCGTTGGTGTTGGCGAATCAGAGAACCCAGTTGGTAATCCCATTCATGACCACGCCTGCCGTGCGCAACCGCTCCCGCAAGCCGAGATTCGTGCCCGTTGACGACCGAAGGGGTCGCGGCTGTCCCGCCCGACGCGCTGGACGCCTCGGCCTGCTGCTGCTGACTCTGGCAGCCGCCGGTTGCAGCAGCGCTCCGGAGGAATCGTCAGAGCCGCTGGGGAAGAACGCCTCCGCCCTGTGCATCACCGGCTTCC
>JAKLDZ010000508.1 GCA_022703255.1 Myxococcota bacterium
CCCCGGGTGATCAGCATCTTGCCGGCCACCGCCGGCAGCAGGTTGATCAGCTTGCCCGGCAGGTCCTTGCCCATGCTCGAGGTGGCCTTCTTGGTCTTGCTGCTGCCCCGGCTGACCTTCTTCAGGCGCTCGATCGGGTCGGCGAGTCCATCGCTCCGTGGATCGCTCCGGGTGACGAACCTCGCCTCGACCAGGAGCTGCGATCCCTGCGCTTCTTCCGCCACGGCACCATCGCCTTCGAAGCGCGCGCGGAGCTCATCGGCGTCTTCTTCCACGACGTCGGCGTGTGGCGTTGGTGGTGGATGGTCGAGCGAGGCCGCGTCACGGCATCCCCGCTCGACGCCGTATTCATCGAAGGTCGTCGCCTCGGGATCACGACGTTGACCGACGAGCACCCGCCGATCGCGCTCGAGGAGGACGCGGTCCAGATCGCGCGGGTGTGCGCGTGGCTCTCGGGCGCTGAAGGGATTCACGAGGATCACGGCGACGGCCGGACGACGTACTACGCCTTGTTCCGGGGGAAGCCGGGCAGCTCGGGAGCAGGCATCCCCGCGCTTCATCCGTCGCGCGGCCCCCTCCCCGAGGCGCCGCCCATGATGAGCATGCTGCCGCCGCCCGTCTCCGCCTCGGCCCCGCCCGTCACCGGCATCCCTGCACGCTCTCGCACTCCGGTGTGGAATGTCGCGTCGCGCCTCGACGCCTCCCTCGCCCGACATGCCCCGTCCAGCGAGCCGGTGCGTGCGGAGCGACGATCGGCCACGCCGCCTCCGGTGGCGCCGGACAGCCGCGCTCCGGTCCCGGGACCCGAGACTCGTCGTTCGACGCGCGACGCTCGCGAGCTGCGCGAGCCGGCCCGGCCCCTTGTCGCCGCGGTCGCAGGCGAAGCCTTCGCGGCCTCCAGCGCCGCGCTTCGCGATGCGTTCCTGAAGTCGCTCCTCATCATCGACGTGCAGGTTCGCGACGATCGGCTCCGGTTCTGCGCGCAGCTCATCGCGCTCACGCGAGCCGGCGAGCTCGAAGCGCTCGACATCACGCGCCCGCTGATGGACGCCGTCTCGCAGCTCATCTCCGACGACGCCCGCTCCGGCAACGCCCGCTGGAAGCGTCTCGTGATCCGCATCCAGCCCGGCGAGTCCGGCGTCACCTGGAACGTGACCGTGAAGTAGCCGCGCGAGAGGCCCCTTCGCCCCGTCAGTGCGCCTCGGCCCAGCTCCGCCCGATGCCCACGTCGACCGTCAACGGCACCTCGAGCTTCACCACTCCCTCCATCGCCGCCCGGATCTTCTCCCCGGCTTCCTGCGCGAGAGCCTGCGGCACCTCGAACACCAGCTCGTCGTGCACGGTGAGGATCATGCGCGCGCCCGCGACCACGGGCTCCGCCAGCTTCACCATCGCGAGCTTCAGGATGTCCGCCGCGCTCCCTTGGATCGGCGTGTTGCCGGCGATCCGTTCCGCCTGGGCGCGGAGCTGACGGTTCGCGCTGTGCAGGTCCCGCAGGTAGCGCCTGCGCCCCAGCAGCGTCCGCACCGCCTCCCCTGCCCTCGCACGCTCCACCGTCTCGTCCATGAACCGCTTCACGTGGTCGTAGCGCTTGAAGTAAGCGTCGATGAAAGACGCCGCCTCCTCGCGCGAGATGCCCAGGCGCTTCCCCAACGCCACCTCTCCCATCCCGTAGATGACCCCGAAGTTGATCGTCTTCGCCCTCCGACGCATCTCTTCGGTCACCCCCTCCGCCGCCACGCCGAACACCTCCATCGCCGTGCGCACGTGGACGTCCTCGCCCGATTGGAACGCGCCGATCAACGTGGGATCGTGCGCGAGATGGGCCAGCACCCGCAGCTCGATCTGCGAGTAGTCGGCGCTCAGCAGCACGAACCCTTCCGCCGGAA
This sequence comes from Myxococcota bacterium, assembly GCA_022703255.1. Classification (GTDB taxonomy): domain Bacteria; phylum Myxococcota_A; class Polyangia; order Polyangiales; family Polyangiaceae; genus JACRCQ01. The sequence goes on from JAKLDZ010000508.1 coordinate 1,890, forward strand.
TGAAGGCCTCGCGGATCGCCCGGCCGATCTCCGTGCGCACCGGGATGTTCTGCAGGTTGGGATCGCTCGACGACAGCCGTCCCGTCGCAGCCACGCTCTGGTTGAACGAGGTGTGGATGCGCCCCGTGGACGGGTTCACCAGCCGCGGAAGCGCTTCGATGTACGTCCCCTTGAGCTTGGCGAGCTGACGCTGCTCCAGGATCGTGGCCGCGAGCGGGTGCTGTTCCGCCAGCACCTCCAGCACGCTCGCGTCGGTGCTCCGCGACGTCTTCGTGCGCTTCACCACCGGAAGCTTCAGCTCGTCGAACAGGATCACCTCGAGCTGACGCGGCGAGTTCACGTTGAAGTCGTGCCCCGCCTGCTCCTTCGCTCGCGCGTCGAGCTCCACGATCTGATCGTCGAGCTTGCGCCCCAACGACTGCAGCCGCGCAACGTCGACCAGCACCCCCGTCCTCTCCATCTCCACCAGCACGCGCGACAACGGCAGCTCCAGGTCCACCATCAGACCGAGCAGCCCTTCCCCTTCCAGCTGCGGCACCAGGCGATCCGCCAGCCGCAGCGTCATGTCCGCATCCGCCGCCGCGTACGGCGTGGCCGCCTCGATCGCGACCTCGTCGAAGCAGAGCTGCTTGCCCTTCGACTTCGAGGTCACCTGATCGTAGGTGATCATCTCCGTCTCGAGCAGCTGACGCGCAAGCTCCTTGAGCCCGTGCGCCGCCTCCGGATCGATCAGGTAGCTGGCGATCATCGTGTCCGCCGCGACCCCTCGCAGCCGAGGGAACCCGTGACGCTCCAGGATCAGCTCGTCGAACTTGAGGCAGTGGCCGTACTTCGCCACGGTCGCATCCTCGAACAGCGGACCGAGAATCTCCCGCACCGTGCGCAACGCGAGCTGCGGCGGAGCCCCGATGTACCGATGCCCCACCGGCACGTACCACCCCTCGCCGGGCGTGTGCGCGATCGACAGACCCACCAGCCCCGCACGCGCCGGCTCCGCCGACGTCGTCTCCGTGTCGATCGCGAAGCGTTTCGCGTCACGACACGCCTGGACGAGGGCGCGCAGCGCTGCCTCGTCGTGGAGCGAGCCGTAGGTGCCCAGCCCGCGCAGCCCCGCAACCGGCCCCGATGGCCCGCTTCCCCCCAACGCGGGCGCGGCAGCCGATCCCTCTTCCGCCCCGGGCTTGGGACCCAGACCGTCGAGCAGCCTGTGGAACCCCAGCTCCAGGTACAGCGCACGAAGCCGCTCCACGTCGGGACCATGGTTGCGCAGCCGCTCGGGTTCGAAGCTCATCGCGCAGTCCTGGCGCAGCTCCACCAGGGATCGGGCCAGCCGCACCTGGTCCCTCGCCGCGTCGAGCAGCCCGCGAATGCGAGGGTTCTTCACCGCGTCGAGCCCGTCGTACAGGGCCTGCAGCGACGGAAACTGCGTGAGCAGGTCCGCGGCGGTCTTGGGTCCGATGGACTTCACCCCGGGGATGTTGTCCGACGAGTCTCCGACCAGCGCGAGCAGGTCCCCGATGAGCCCGGGCGGCACCCCCCACTTCGCCACCACTTCCTCGGCGCCGTAGACCTTGTCGTGCATCGTGTCCCACATCAGCACGTCGTCGCTCACCAGCTGCATCAGATCCTTGTCGCCACTCACCACCACCACGCGCAGCCCCGCCTCTCGCGCCCGCACCACCGCCGTCGCGATGAGATCGTCGGCCTCGACGCCGTCGCACTGCCAGACCGGGATCCGCAGCGCGTCCATCAGCTCGCGCGTACGTTCCATCTGGACCTTCAGATCCTCGGGAGCCGGGGGGCGGTTGGCCTTGTAGTCCGGATGCAGCTCCTTGCGAAAGGAAGGGACCCGGGAGTCCATGGCGACCGCGAGCAGGGCCGGCTTGCGATCGGCCAGGAGCTTCAGGAGCATGGTGAGGGTGCCGTAGGTGGCGTGTGTCGGCTCGCCCTTGGGACTCGAGAGGGGACGGATGGCGTGGTAGGCGCGGAAGACGTAGGAACTGCCGTCGATGAGGGTCAGCGTGGGGCGCTGGGGGGCGTTCATCCGCGGCACGCTAGGGGCCCGGTCCGGGTCGGTCAAGCCGCAGAACGGCTTGTGGTAGCGTGACCGCAC
>JAKLDZ010000509.1 GCA_022703255.1 Myxococcota bacterium
GATGCCGGTGCGCGCGGTGCCCGTGACGGGCTGCTCGGCAGAGCGGCGACCCGCCGCTGGCGGAGTGTCCACCCGGCCTTCCGGTGGACGCCGGAGCCCGCCGCACCCCCCGATCCTCCGCATGTCACGCTCCGCAGCGCACACCCCGGCGTCGCCGGGGATCAACGTGCGCCGGAGACCAGGGGCAGGGGCCCGATGTCCGACCCCGAGACAGGAGTGCCTCCGAGACGCGATGGGTGGAAACCGACGGCGAAGGCCCACCGAATCCCGTCGCCGCTCCCCCTCTCGACGGTTCCCGGCTTTTCAGGATGGTGAAAGACCGGCCTTCGGGTGTAGGCTCGGCCACCGTCATGCGGCGAGGGAAGCACGGGGTCTCGATCGTTGCTCTGCTGGCCGTTGCCTGCGGCACCGATCCGACCGATCGAGGCGACGAGTCCGTGCCGGGGCCGGCAGAGGCGGGCGTTGTGGACGACTCCACGGCGGGCTCGTCTGATGCTGTCGCACAAGGCGGGGCTGGCGGAGCGGGCGGGACCGCTGGTCAGGCAGGGCAGTGTGCCCCGGACTGTGCGCAGGCGCGCTGCGGAGATCCGAACGGCTGTGGTGGAACCTGCAAGGGGACTTGTCCCACCAACGAGTGGTGTGACAAGGAACACGTGTGCCAGTGCGGTGCGGCACCGCATTACGTGTTGGTGGACGGAGTGTGCTTGCCGTCCTGCGGCGCGTTGCTGCTCAGCCTTGGGCTTCCGGACCATGGGATGGGGTGCTGCGGACTCAAGGGGTGTCTGGAAGGCACGGTGGTGGCAGGCCCCGGAGAAACCCACGACTGCGCGTACTGCTGCACAGGCTCGACACCGGAGACGGTGTGCCTCGACTGACGGGTCAGGGTCGGTTGAGCACGACCAGCTTCCCGCTGCACTCTGCAGTGGCTTCGGATCGGACGCAGTACCCCTTGTCCGATCCCGAGCATTCGAGCAGCGAGGGGAAGGGCTCGAACGTCAGCTCGAGAGAGCCGACGCCCGAAGGAGCGGTTGCCTTGGCGATGTTGAACGATGCGCACTGTTGCGGGGCGTAGGGATCGAAGACCCGCACGACGTAGTCCCCGGTCTCGAACGGCTTCTGATCCAGACGTCGCACGCTCACCGTCACGCGATCCTGCTCGTCGATGCTCCCCGAGATCTCCATGGTGATGCCGCCCGCGCAGGAATATGGTGCCTCGGCGCTGAACTCCGGGGCCTGAGGCTCGCACACGTGGGTGCAAACCGGGTTGAGACACTGACCTCCGTCGCAGCCGTGCAGGCATTCGAGAACCAGCTCGCCCCGATTCCAGCAGGAGTCGAACCAGTACTGACTGCCCTCGTCGCAGCCAACATACGCGTTCGGAGTGCAGCACGATCCGTTCGCGCAGCCTCCCTCGCAGGGCTGCTCGGGACCCCAAGCCCCGCATCCCCCATCCTGAGCGAGGCAACTCTGAGACACAGCCTTCTCCACGCACCGAGACTGCCCTGGCTCGCAGCCCCCGTCGCAGGCGACGTTCGCCGCTGAGTCGCCTGCCTCGTACGCCTCCTCTGCAGGGCTCGACAAGACCACGTCCGGAACGCACCCCGCTTGACCGAGCGCTCCAGTAAGCAACGCGACCGCGATGACCAGGTCAAGCATGGAACAGGCAATCGCACCCATCTACCAGCTCCATTGGGAGAGGAAGGTGACCTGGGTCCCGGGCATCGCGGCGGAATGCTTGCGCGCCGTCGCCCAGAGCGTTGCGCCCGTGGGAAGCGTGAGCGCCGCAGCGACCCACGTCGCGATCGCTGCCGTCTGCAGCCGTGTCGCGGCATCGTGCAGCCCGATGCCAGCGGAATCGCACGCGCGCGGCGTGTCTCCGCTGCAATGCTGATCCATCCGGGCGACGGTGGACGAGGTCTGTGCAGCGAGCACGGCGCCGGACGCGACCAGGCCCAACCCCAGGCCCACGAGGATCGGGCCGCCGACGGCTCGCCAGTCGTTGGCCGCGCGTTGAGGAGCGGGATGAGCTGTCACCGGAGAGGGCGAAGCGGAGGGGCAGCCGATTGGCTTCGCGGCCGGGGGCGCCGCTGGCGGAGGCAGCCAGACGTGGTGGACGGAGCTCTCCGCAGGAAGCACGAAGTCGGCCGTTGATGAGGAGAATCCGGGCGCAGACGCTCGGCATGTGTGCTTCCCCGCCTCCGAGAGCACCTCGACCCCAACCATCGAGTCGGTCAGAGACTCTCCATCGCATTCGATTCGGAGCCCCGGGGGAGGTGCCGAGCCGGTGACGCTGACCACCATCCTGGGTCGTCCAGACTCGACTGCTGCGCGCCGCTCCCGGGCCGCCTGCTCGCGCGCGGCGTCGTGGGCAGCTCTCGCGAGTCGTTCTGCTGCCTGGTACGCTTTCCACGCATCGTGGAGGTGGCCGAGACGCTCCGAGCAGACGCCGACGCCGAGTTGGGCGCCGGCCGAGGGGTCCAACTCACCGCTCTTGCGAAATGCGTCGCACGCCCTCGCGAGATTCCCCTCGTCCAGAAAGACCCTCCCTCGGTCGAACCACTGCTCGGCCATCCCCGGATCCGTTTCCTGCGCATGGACGATCGCTGGCGCCGCAGAAAGAAGCAACAAGGTCACGCCAGGCAACGCTCTCACAGCGGACCCGTTCTGGATCGAAGGATATCCGAGGGAGAGGACGGCGGCGGGGACTCGGGCGGCGAGGAGTCCGCGGCTCTCGGCGGGGGCAACGGCGTGCTTTCCCTCGGGGGGCTGGACCGTCGTCGGGACTCCGAGGCTTGCGTGGAGCGCGAGTTCTGACGAAGCGGAACGGCGGCAGGCGCCAACGATGCTGACGGTGACGGCGCTGGCGCGGCCGAAGCGGGCAGCGCGACGAGGGGGGCCATCGAAGCCTCGGGCGTTGGAGCTGACCCTGTGGCGGACCTCTGGAACCTCGATCCGACCGCGCAAGCGCCGACGACCAGCAAGGTCGTCGCGATGGCCGCTGCAGCCGCCGCGATGAGCAGCGTGGACCGGACCGGGAGCGGGCGCCCGCCTCGCTGTCCCGCGGCAGCGGTGAGCGCAGCCCAGAACGCCGTAACCGTTGGATATCGATCCTGCGGGGACAGTGACACCGCTCGCTCGAACACGCGCTCGACGGAGGCCGGAAGCTCGAGCCCGAAGTGACGTGGTGTGGGTCGGTGCCCGGGATCGAGCGTGGTGGTGACGTGGTCCCACGTGGCGAGTTCGGACTTGTGGCCCGCCATCCAGTGCATCACGCAGAGAGCAAAGGAGTAGACGTCGGTCCACGGGCCCGTCTTGCCGAGGCGACGTGACCACTGCTCGGGGGCAGCGAACTGGGGAGTCAGCTTCAGTCCGCTCGTGGAGGAGCATGGCTCGTCCGGGGCCGTCCACTTGGCAATCCCGAAGTCGGCCAGCTTGAGCGGCGTAGCCACGTTGCCCGGGACCTCGATGAGGTTGCCCGGCTTGATGTCCCGGTGCGTGATTCCACGTGAGTGAAGCACTCCGAGGCAGTCCGCGACCGGAGCGAACTTCGCGAGGGCCTCGTGAAGCGATCGGTTGCGTTCCGACGGCTTCCTGCTGCCGATCTCGTCGGCTAGGGTTCTGCCGGCGAGCCACTCCATGACCAGATATGCAACGGCTCCGTGCGTCGTGCAGGCCGAGCCGCAGTCTTTGAGCTGCACGACCGCGGGGTGGAGCGAACAGGCACGAAACAGGAGCCTCCCCTCCTCGAGGAAAGACTCGGATCGGGAGAGGTCGTCTTGGGAGCGCAAGGAATCAGGCTTCAGGAGCTTGACCGCGACGGGAGCCTCGAGCGTGAGGTGCTCCGCGCGATAGACGTAGCTGTGACCTCCCTGGCCGACGAGTGAATCGATGCGGTACTTTCCATCGATCACCGAGTCGCGCAAGCCGAGCGGATCGTCGGCCGAGATGCCGCAGGGGGCGGGCGCGGAGCCGAGCGGATCGGGATGATCGGAGTCGAGCG
>JAKLDZ010000051.1 GCA_022703255.1 Myxococcota bacterium
CTCCGCTCCGCCGCGTTCCGCCCAGCCTGGTGCGTCGCCGCACACGCCATCCGCGGCATCCACCGCTAGCCCCGCCCCGGCTCGCGCTGCTATCCTCCCGCCCTCTACAATCATGGCGATCCCCGGACCTTCCTCTCACCTCCTCCCCCTCGCCCTCGCTGCCGCCGCGATCGTCTCGGCTTGCGCCGCAGACCCGCCTCGACCCGTCGCGCGCACGGCCGCCTCCGAACCCGAAGAGGATGCCCCTTCGGCGCAATGGCAGTTCGTCTCCGAGACCGGGAAGCCTGCTCGCGGAGTCAACGCCGAATGTGCAAAAGTTCTCGGCTTCGTCCTCGGTGACAAGGACTGCACCGGCGAGCTCTGCGAGTTCGCTCGCGACCTCGGCAAGGAGTGGCTCAAGCGCTGCGCGCGCAAGTCCCCCGCCGCCGTCGACGACGTCCGCTCCGTCGTCGACAAGATCTCCGGCCGCGTGGATCTGCGCGGAGACACCTGCATCCACCAGGGCAACCGCTTGCTGCGTACCAACGAATGCGGTGCGCCGGAGGCCTGCGTCAAGGAAGCCCAACGCTGGATCAGCTCCTGCGGCGATCGCTACGCCACCCCGCTCGTCGTCACCATCCTCACACGACGCTCCGAACGCCGCTTCACCGAGACCACCCGTGTCCAGTTCGACACGCGCTCCTGCAGGGTCCTGCAGGAGAACGTCTCCAAGGGAATCGGCTGCGACGGCGAGGAGAAGTGCAAGGACGCGCTCGAGACCGTCACGGCGTGGCAGGAGCGATGCCGCAAGGATTCCGAAACCGTCCCCATCGCCACCGCCTTCGCCATGGCCGATGTCCTCGTCGGCGCCTCCCGAGGTGTGGACCCCATCCGCGTGGATCCGGATGCCGACCGTCTCGACGATGCGGCCTTCCCGCTCACCCTCTCGGACGGGAAGGGGACGGCCGCTTGGGTGTGCGGGGAGCGCCCCACGAGCCTCGACGGCTACCTGTCTGCCCGCGCGAAGTGCTCTCCGGGGGAGCTCATCTTCGCCCGCCTCGATGCCCACCAGGTGCGCACCGTGTCCGTGCCGCACTCGTCCGATGCGGACTTCTCGCGGCTCTTCCCGTTCCTCGAGCTGAAGAACGAGCGCGACGCGCGCGACAAGGCAGAGCTCTCTGTCTTCCGGAACAAGCTGCGCGAAGCGGTCGACAGCGCCAACGCCGGGAAGACCTCCGCCGCGTCGGCGCAGCTCGCCGCCGCGCTCATCCCCCATGCACCGGCCGTCGCTCGTAACGCCGAGTACCGCAAGCTCCTCCTCGAGTCCGACGCCGCCCTCGCGCGCGTGCTGCGCGAGTGGGGGAAGAAGAAGGCCGCCGCGCGGGTGCGCGACACGACCGAAGCCGCCCTGTTCGCGGGTCGCTCCCTCGCGAACCCGTTGCACGACATGCGCCTCGACGGCTCCGTCGTCCCCGGCTCATTCGTGGCTCCGTCCGGCTTCGCCTGGTCCGACTCCATGCCCGAGTCGTTCGCCGCCTACCGCAAGGAGATCGGCGCATTCGAGCGGGCGACCCGCAAGCCTCTCTCCGCCAGCCGGCTCGACGATCTACGCGAGCGCATCCAGAACGACATCGCGGCATGCGCTGCTGCGCAGGTCGCGGTCAGCAAAGCCGAAGACGCCAGCGCGGCATGCCTGTTCCGCGATGCGTCGTGCCTTCCCGCCCGCGCGGTGTCGCTCTCCCAGGCCGCCGAGCCCGACCGCGAGCGGCTCGCCAACGCGCAACGAAGTGTTGCCCTCGTCCTGTCCAGCCAGGTCTTCTCCGCCAGTCAGGTGCAGGCCATCGAGGCCGACAAGGTCGCCGCCGGCTGCCTCGACTGATCCCCGACATCCACCGTCACCTACACGCGCGTGCGCCTGCGGAGCATCAGCAGCAACGCGAGCGCCAGCGCCAACGACACCCGAGGCCGGGCCCGACGCCGATGAGCAGACACTGAAGCTCGATTGCTCCGCTTCTTGCGCTCAGTCGCCGGGGCCGAGTGCGTCGATCCGATGGCGAAGGATGCTCGCGTGTGCGTCGTTGAGCGTGGTGTAGGTCGCCCACAACTCCTCGTCGTCCACATGGATGATCTCAGCGGGTCTGAGATCGGCCGGGCAGGGGAGCTGCCAGTGACGGGCGTCGGACAACCGATAGAGGTGAAGATTGCGCTCGGGTTTTCCAGTGACGTGGTCGACCATCGCGTAGTAACCCGAGCCGATCCCCTTGGAATCGTACGACGCTCCGACGCTGGGCACGTCCCTTCGCTTCGCGGGCTTCATTTCGGGTGGCTCGGTTGTGTGCGGGCTGGTCCAGAGCGCTCCCGCGGCGCTTTCGTAGATGGACTTGGACGTCGTCTGGAGCCACGCGAGCGTGGTGCCATCCGACCTGATGTCGAACACCAACTCCGATCCAGGGTTGACGACTTGCTGGACCGTGTTCGGACGCTTCCACGACCAGCCCGTCAGCGTTTCGCCGGTTGGACCGGAGCCCCAGGCCATCAGAAAGGCGGCACCGCCACTGAGTAGCGGGAGGGTACCCATCGCGTTTGGGAAGGTGATCCAGAATGGTTCGCCTGACACGAGGTCCCTGATGAAGGGATATCCCCCCGAGCTGGAGCCAACGAGCAGCTCCTCATTGCAGCTCTCCGCGACCAGTCCTTGCGTTGAGTACATCTTGATGGGCGGACCCGCCAGGCTATCCAGGGCCAGGATCGTCTCGTGGGTCATGTTCGTCGGCCCAGACAGTCCCTGGCACAGGTGCTTGCCAGTCCATTGAAGAAGAAGGGAGCCACAACCGCCTTCCGTGATGTCCATCCGCCATGCGGCAACCGGAATCATGCTTTCGTCGTACACAGCCTTCCGCAATTCGCCCAGGAAGCGCATGTGAAGGCTGAACCGGAGGGTGGATCCGCTCTTGAACAGTTGTGCTCTGTCATACGGTATTCCCGCGTTCGGCCAGTTGGGGACGAGTCTCGTGCATCCGGGCAGGCCTGCTCCGCAGTCTTCCCACTTCAGTGCGGGCACGGCGAAGCTCGGATAGCTGGCCACTTGCGTGTTCTTGCATCCTGTCGCCCACGTCAGGTCGTTCCAGCCCGGATCCCCTCCGGGCACCCACCCGTCAGCTTCCGCCTCCTGATCCTTCGGAACCGCAGCGAGGTCATTGGGCACGTCGACTGCTGCGTCGTGAACAACGACCTCACTCCTGGCGTCCTTCGGACCGTCACTTCCAGCATCCGGGGCCGCGGTGCCTCCTTCAACGGCATCGGTGCATCCCTTCGCGCAGCTCGCGGTGGCTCCCACTGCGGTGAGAACCGCAACGGCTGCGAGAGAATTGCGGCAGTGGGTCATCGGCTACTTCCCCCTGCTGGGAACCCAGCCGTTTGGCTTGTCCTTGAGCAGGCCAATTTCGATGGATCGCTGCCGGACCGCGGGCCCGACAAGCGTGCCACCGGTGTCAGCCACCGTGATGCCGACGTGGGAGTCGTTGGCGAAAGGCCGCGCGACGATCATGTCGTTGGCGACCCACAACCCCTTGAACTCCAGTGCGCCACCGGCCGTGAAGGAGAATCTCGCGATCGCCGACCGGCTCTTGCGCGTCGCGACCAGGAAGAGGTCTCCGCGCTCGTTCGTGATCAGCCAGTAGCGGGAGAATGCCTTCCATGGTGGCGGGAGGCGTCCGATCTCCTCGAAGCTGCCATCGCCGGGAACCCAGGCTCGAAGAGTCGCGAACGAGCCGTTGGGACCCCGATCGATCTCGTACAATCGACCATCCTTGATTCGGAAGGTGCCCGCGACCACAGCGCCGGGTCGGTGGTCCAGCGCGAGGGGATGTCGAGTCCACGCTCGAGTCTGGAGATCGTAGATCCAGGCGGCATCCCTCGGGGCAGCCTGGACGAGGCCCCCGAACCTGAGAATCTGCTGCTTGGAGCTGCTCAGCACCCAGCCTTCATCGGGCGTGAGGGGGCCCGGGCCAGCGGGTTCGGTGGACGCCGGCATGGTGCTGGCTTTCATCGGCCGATCGCAGTGGGTCGGGTCGAGACCGCAACCAGTGTCAACGATTCCGGAAAGCGAAGTGGTCTCGAGGGTGGTGACCTGAGTCGGTGAGGCCGGATTCACCAGGGCAACACGAATCGATCGCACCTGAGGGAGCTGCATCTCCACAACCCCGATCGGCTCTGCCGCTTGGACGATCGCGGAGCCCGATGCCACCGCGTCGAGCAGCGCCGACCTGGCGCCTGCGCTGAGGAGTCCCGGGGCGGGCCTGGCCCCCGTTTCTCCAACGAGCCATCCAGGATCCTCCACGCCAAGCGGCCCGGCAAGGACGAGGTCTGCGATACCGAGCTTGCCGCAGGTGTAACACGGCATGTCCATGTCAAGGTCCCAGGTCGGAACCTGCGTCGGGGTGTGCATGTTGCCCCTGGTGCTCACGCGCGCAGCGCCGCTCTCGAAGCAGCTCGCACGATCATGGAGCGCCGACTCCTCGGCTGACGAAGGTGCGTAGCCGAATCCACCTCTTGTGCTGTTCCAAAGCATGCCATTGACAGAGGCGCTTAGCGCGCCATCGACACCCTCGACGTAGGGAAGGCCGGTGTCCTTGTTCTTGACAAAGGGAGTGCCGAGCGCACGGTAGTCCCACATCGTTCGCAGTTCGACCTTTCCGCTGAATGGCAGTACATACTTGGCGGGCGGACCCGCGTTTGCCCAATCGAAGCCCCAGACACCGGAGCCCATGTCCTGGTACTTGGCCAGTCTGATCTCGCGCCACGCCGCCAACGTACCGAACTGCTGCGGCTTGCGGCTGCAACCGAAATGCTGGGAGCAGGATTCGCGACCCGCTCGGGTTTCGACGTCCAAATCGCCGCAGTCGCACCATTTCACGTGCGTGGTTGCGAGCCCGTTCTGCGTGGCAGGCGCACCGCCGGCGGGAACCGGCTTGTGCATGACGATATTCTGATTTGCGAAATAGCAATGGCCGTCTTCCGGAGCGATGCACTGGAATGTGGGTTCCTGCCCGGGAGGGAAACCGCCACTGCTCTCGTCCCGGTACATTGACGGGCACGGTGCTGTCTCACAGGAACCGATCTTGAACGTCGCCTGGTACTTCGCGAGATCAGCGGAGTAGCTGGTACTGTCTGCCCGAATGATTGGTGGGTCGGCCAGTCCAGGGTAGTTCAGGACCAACTCCGCCTCGAGGTTGCAGTTGGCGAGAACCTGTCCGGCAAGCCCCACCTGGTCAGATGGTTGATGGCCGTTGCACCAATCGCAGACATCACCCACCCCGTCACTATCCTGGTCGTAGGTGCGCTCCAACAGCGGCATCAACCGCTGGTCCACCCCCGCGACGACGGTCGCCACCGACGGGCAGGTGTCGCACTTGTCGGGAACCATGTCGCTGTCGACATCCGACTCGACGCCGTCAAGTTGCTCCGGGTTTGACTTGAAGGGGCAGCTGTCGCAGAGGTCCGGCACGCCGTCGCCGTCGGAGTCCATCTGGTCGCGATCGGGATCGCCACCCGGAATGCTGAAGTACGAGAGTGGACAACATCCTGCACCCGCCTGTTCTCCAGTACGAGGATAGCCAACCCGCTTCTGGTTCTTGGTCTTGCGGTAGTCGGGGTCCGCGGTATGCCAGCAGGCGTCGCATGCATCGGGTATCAGGTCCTGATCGAAGTCGCTGTCGGCGGTGAGATCGGGATGCACGGGGTGGGTCTCACCGGGCTTGCACTCGCCCATGAGCCGCCCCTCGGAGTCCACGATGTTCGCGGTGATGTGAGAGATCGAGTCGCTGCCGTCGAGGGCGACGGTCATTGTGTACACCACCGGCTCCGGATAGCACAACGGACAGAGTCCATGCCAAAGCACGCCCGTCACGTGCCCACTGGTGACACCGCAAAGGGTGCTATCGGCAATCAGGGCCCCGCCGGAATCGCCGGGCTCTGACGCTCCGTCCGACGACCCCAGGGCGTACTCCGCGCCAAACCAAGCGTTCTGATAGAGATTCCCTGGGCTCTGGGTCTCAAGCTTCCAGCCGTCCGACCACCTGTAGTTCCTGCTGTCCGCCCCGCCGAATCCAACAAGCGTTGCGCCAAACGTGTTGCCGCCAAAACGGGAATGGCAGGTGGGTGACGTGTCCGTCCCAATGCTAGGCACATGGAGCGGCGCAACCTTTGCGGTCGCGATTCTCTTGTCCAGAAGGATCAGCGCGAGATCCTTCGAGACGGAGTCGTCGTCCAGGATGTCGTTCGCCGCGGCCTCTCGAATCCAGATCTCGCCGGAGGTATCGAGAGTGTGCCAAGCTTCGTAGTCTGGAGCATAGTCGGCCCCGATCCCGTTGTAGCCGAAGCTCACTCGCGTGTCGCTGAGTCGCTCGTCCTTGTCATCCCCATAGATGCAGTGGCGAGCCGTGAGGACCCAGACCGGGGTGATCAGAGTCCCCGAGCAGCTTCCCGTTGCGAAGCCGTACTGACCGACGTACTTGTGGATTCCCGTGTGGTCGGTGACACCCCCGATCACGGCCGACGAGGTCGAAGCGGTCGTTTCGCCGCCCCCGTCGCTGGCCGCGGTGCAAGCCTGAGAGCACACCGCTCCTGAGACTGCAACAAGCAGCGGTCCGAGCCGGCGAAGCGTTGAATCGCGAAATGCCCCCCCCCCCAGCCTCGAAACGGGATGTGTCCAACATTGCCAACCTCCTGTGTGGGTTCCGAACACGCTGGCATACTCACAGCTTCCGAATGCTTTGGCAAGACCGACTTTCCACCACGTTCTAGAAGAACCGGCTAATCAAACCGCTCGAACGGTATCCGGACGGTGCTTGGTTGGCTTCATCTCAGGTCCCCCGTGGGAAGCGCGGTCCGGGGGACGCGCGGCCAGATGACGAACAGCGTAGCCACTTCCGTGGGAGCACACCCCCAGGGCGACTCCACCGACAAGACGGGCTCGCGGGTGCTCCGAGCACCTCTGCTTGCGATCCATGCAGCGCGTCCCGGTCCCGCCGAGCCCGGCGTCCGGCAGCCTCGATTCCCGGGCGCGGGCTGCAGAGTCACGCGCAATGGATCACGATGGTGCCCCGTCCCCAGACCGATCACCGGGCCGATGCAACGCAGCAGCACCCACGAACGGAAATGGGAAGGGCACGGGCGCCGTCGACCGAGACGAGCAGGTGGAGCGGCGCCTGGCTCCCCCAGGAGGACGGGGTCTTGAACTCGGCAACACCGTGAGCGTCCGTCTCGCCGGTCAGGGTCCGGCCGCTCGCGGGATCGAGCACGGTCACGGCGCGTCGCGCCGCGGGGGCTTCGCCGCACCACTCCAGCCGGTCCATTTGCTGGATCCCCTGAACCGTCTCCTTGGAGTCCCGCGCACGCAGCGTGTCGATCGCCGCTGCAACCCCGAGGCCCGAGCCTGCCGCGACCGCACCGAGCGACACCGAGAAGACGGCGTCAGATCCCGAACAGCTCGGGGGATTCGAATCGTCGCAGCCGGGATGACTCCGCCATGCCAGCAGGGAGCCGGCGGCGACGAGCAACCCGGCGGCCAAGGCCTCGTACTTCGCAGCCGGAGCGTCGCGGATCACGTCACGCTCGATGGCGACTCGATGCCGTTCCGATCTGCTGCAAGCCATGACCGAGACGGCAAGGATCGAAAGGCGGTCCTCGCACAAGCACGCCGTTGCCCTGGTGAGATCAGACTGTGGATGACGAGAGACCTCGGTCTTCACGACCTCGCCTCGCGCCGTGACACGCTCGACGACACGAGCGTTCACGGGGGCGCATCCGCATGCCAGCCCGGCAGCCAGAAGCCCGACCATCAGGTTGCGCTCGATGTTCGATGGCATCGCTCCCACGATGCTACGGTTCCTGCTCTCCACGCAAGACAGGTCGATGCTCGCGGGGGAGCGCACCACCTGAAGCCCCCGAACCACCCCGCGTCGAGCCCGCTCCAGCGCTCGATCAGCGCTCACACGGCTGGAATCACGCCTCGCAAGCGCCCTTCAGACGAACCTCGGCGCGGCCGCGAACACCGCAGCACACCGCGATCGTCGGGGTCCGGATCGACTCCGAGAGCCCACGTCGAGACCGACTCGCCCGTCACGTCGAGATACGGAGCAGCCAGCTCATCGCTCGGCACCAGTTCACGCGGCACCTTCACGTGCGTCAGGATCTGGTCGATCACCTCGCGCCTCGTGCTCACCGCCAGCAACACCCTCATCGTCGGTGGCTTCCTGACTCCGGATACCGGGCTGGCCCCGAACTCCATCGAGGTGCGGCGAGGGCTGTAGTCTCTGCCCGGCGTTCGACCGGGCTGACGGCACGGTGTCACGACGCGTGGATCGCCACGCGCGGGGGATGGCGCGGTCGACATCGCCACCGGTTGAAGCCGACGGCTGGACAGCATCGGATGAGACAGAGACTCAAGCCCACTCCGTGGCCTCGCGGAGTGCAATGAAGCCCGAATGAACCCTCGCGGGACTAGGGTTCACCCGAGGGCAGTGCGGGCAACGAGGGCTCCCCCGATGCCCTGCAGGAACCCGTCGCTGCGTCCTCGTCGTTCGGCCTCTGCCCCCCGCTACCCGGTCCAATCCTCCGCGGCCCTTCAGCGGCGCGCGGGTGACGCGGACAACGCTGGCTCGACCGTGGCGCTCGACGACGACGAGAGCCGAGCCCGGCCACCACATCACGGCGAGCGGGGAATCGGCTGGAGCGAGCTGTTGATGATCCCATCGGCCTCCAGCAACCGCGACTGCGCCGAGGGAAGCCCGACCCGGAACGAACGCGCGCAGCCCGGCGCGCGCACCACGTAGGACACGGAGCCGGTGTCGTCGCTCTGCACCCGAGCGGACGTGCCGCAGGCCTCCGCGAGCAACGCCTGAAGCCGCGCCATCCCATCCGGGCGGAGCGAAGACAGATACGCCCAATGCGGCGAGACGTCGTCGTGACTCACTTGCGCCAAGTAGTAGGCCCCGTCCCCGTAGACGCGGGAGGCGGCACGCGTCGGAGGCATCCCGTGCTCTCGAGCGGGAATCGTGGCGACCTTCTCGAGCAACGGCGTCTGACGCACATGCCCCGCGCGAAGCCCGTCGGTGAAGGCAAGGAGCTCGATCGGCGCCTGGCCGGCGGACGCGCTGGCATGGGACCCCGGGGAGCCGGCATCTCCGGCCTGGTCGGTTGGAGGGTTTGCCCGGCTCTTCATCGCGTGGTCCGGATGGTTGCAGGCCGAGACCAGCGCGAAGCTCGCCGCCAACAACAGAGGCGCTGCCACACGCGCGCGGGGCCGCCCGAGAGCGTGCCCGCCAACCTCGCTCGGAGCTCTCGCACTGCGCATCGACCGGACCTTTCCTTCGGGCAGGCGAGCGAAGCGCCGTCTCCATCGAGCGCCCGACATGGCCACCGACGGCTGCGTGCCACAGCCCGAATCCATCGCCAGGGACAGGGGTTCTACGCCGTCGTCCCCGAGGAGCTTCCCCGAGGCACGCATCGTACTACTACCTTCGCGAGGCCGACATGAACGGCGACGGTGCGACGGACCTGCTGGTGACGTTGGAGAACGACTCCGTGTCGATCATCACGAGCAACTGCGCGCCTGCGGAGCATCAGCCGCGACGCGAGCGCTGCGTGGCGCCTACAGTCCCCGCCACTTGACCCGGTTCAAGGAGTCCACCATCGCGTTGAACGCGGCCAGGATCTTGTCGGAGTCGGCGTCGGTGACCTTCGTGCCCTTCACCGCTCGCACCGTCTCGATGAACTCGTCACACTTCGGCTTGTACATGGCGTACATGAACGCCTTGGTGGTCTCTGCGGCGTGCCCATCGGCGTACGTGCTGAACGCCGTGTAGCTGACGTCGGTCGCGGCCTTCAACCTGGCGAACTCCGTCGGGTTCGGCTTCTCCTTGGTCACCTCGCGCAGGAGCGCCTTGGCGTCACGCTGGAACACCAGGGAGTGGTAGTACAGGTTCTTGTTGGCCGAAGCGGTCTGGATCCGCTCCTTGTCGACGTTGTCGCCCGCGGCATCCAGCCCCTTCTCGAACGCGTCGATCGCCTTGCGGAACTTGTCGTGCTCGGTCTTGAAGGTCGCGTGGAGCGTCTTGGCCTTGGCGTACTTGTCCGTGTTGTACTCCTTGGACGTGTAGTACTGGCCCATTTCCTTGAGCAGGGGCGTCATGACCTTCACGCTCTCGACGAACGCGGGCAGCGTCTGATCGAGCTCGGGGATCGGAGGATCCTTGTCCTCCATGGCCTCGTCGCACAACTTGATCGCGTCGTCGTAGGGGCTCAACACGATCGGGTAGAGCCCCTTGCGCGGCTCGCCGTTGCGGACCGACTGCAGATAGGTGGCGCCCGACTTGCTGATGCGAAGCGCGCGGTTGAAGCACTTGATGCAACGGTTGACCCGCGCGTGACCGTGGGACAACCCGGTCTCTTCGTCGATGTCGGCAGACGCTGCCGTGCCGGGCGAGGCAGCGGGCTCCGGATCGGTGCCGGAGGATTTCTTGAACTTGTTGCAGCACCCGCTGAAAGCGAGGCTCATGACGACGATCCCGGCAAGCGTCAGACGTGTTGCGTTCCGCATGGCACCCTCTCCGTTTCTCGCTCTCGCACCTGTCATACCGACCCGAGAGCGAGGATGCTACCAGAGCCGCGAGGGCGCGTCCGCTTGCCTGCGCAGCAGGGATCGTCCAATCGATTCGACGGCTAACACATCACGCGCTGCGCGGGCTCGCTCCCGGGTCACGCGCCTTGCGCTTGCGGAACACCAGCAGCAACGCCAGCGCAAGCGGCACCCGCAACAAGCCCGAGCCCGAACGCCTCGCCGCCGAGCAACCGTAGAAGCCCGTCTGCTCCGGCTCCTCCGCGGCGCCTCCAGATGCTTCGGCGCCCGAATCAGTCGGCATCCCGCCTTCGCCTGCCGCGCCTGCTGCTC
Organism: Myxococcota bacterium; assembly: GCA_022703255.1. GTDB lineage: Bacteria > Myxococcota_A > Polyangia > Polyangiales > Polyangiaceae > JACRCQ01. The sequence goes on from JAKLDZ010000051.1 coordinate 10,931, forward strand.
CCGCTCTGCCTTCGCCCGCCGTGCCTGCCGCTCCCGCTGTGCCTGCAGCACCCGCTCCACCTTCGCCCGCGGCCCCTGCCGCGCCCGCCGCTCCCGCCGTGCCTCCGGCTCCTCCCTCCCCGGAGGAGTCCGGCTCCGCGTCGACCGGAGCATCCACCGCGACGTCATTCGCCGCGTCCACCCCCGCATCCCCCAACGTCACGCACTGCGTCCCGATGCACTCGAAGCCCGGTGCGCAGTCCTGCCCCGTGGAGCAGGACGTCTTGCAGGCGCCGTTGGCGCACCCGTAGGGCGAACACGACGCCACCTCCGAGGCACACGTCCCCTGACCGTCACACTGCCACTTCTCCTCTCCCGACGCGGTGCACGACTGCACCATGCAGGCGGCCCCCGCCGCATACAGCGCACACGCTCCCGCTCCGTTGCAGGTGCCGTTGCGACCGCACGTCGCCACCCCCTCATCGGGACACTCGCTCGACGGATCCGCACCCACCGCGACAGGGCCGCAGACGCCGTTGGCTCCGCCGCTCTTCGCTGCCGTCGAGCAACCCTCGCAGATTCCGTCGCACGCCTGGTCGCAGCACACCCCGTCCACGCAGTGCCCGCTAATGCACGCCGTCGCCTGCCCGCACGCCTCACCGTCGAGCAGCTTGCAGGCCCCGGCGCCATCACACGCCTGCGACGAAGTGCACGCCGGCGTCGAGTTGGGATCGGGAGAGAGCTTGTCCACGAACGAATCGCACGTTCCGCCCGCATTCGCGCAGGACATGCAAGGGGCCGTGCAAGCATTCTGGCAGCAGACGCCGTCGACACAGTGCGCCGACGCGCACTCGCCGCTCTGCCCGCAACCGTCCCCCTGCGCCTTGGGAACCACCTTGATCAGCACCGCAACGCTGGGGATTCCCGCGACGAACACCCTCAGCCAGGCGTGGTCGTGGGGGAAGTCGGCGGGGACCACGAACGTCACGCTCGTGTCGCTGAAGCTCGACGGCATGATCCAGCGCGGGAGACTCCCACCGATGGGGTCGAGCACGACGATGGGCAGGTCCGACGCCGCCGAGTTCGCAGTTCCCCCATGGGCCTGCGTCGCTCCCCGGAACCCGGTGCCTTGCGCCACCACGGTGGCTCCTCGCTTCATCGGCGAGTCGACGCTCGCGATCGTCGGTCGCCATGCGTCGAGGAAGGCGAGCCCGGGGTCGAGACGGTCCACGGCGCTCGACGCTGCCGCGTAGTTTCCTCCGCCGACCGCGGCCACGTGTCCGTTGGACAACTGCGCGACCGTCATCCCGAAGCGCGGAGAGGCCATCGCTCCGCTCGATCGCCATTGCTTCGTGGCACGATCGAAAAGCGTCGTGTCTGCCATGGCATTGCCCGCCATCCGTCCCCCGGCCACGGCCACCTTCCCGGACGCCGTGCGCGTCGCCGAGGCCTCATGCCTCCACGTCTCGTCAATCGGCGTCGTCCACACGTTCGTCGACGGCTCGTATAGGTCGCTCACGCCGCTCGTGTTCCCGTTCACCGCCATCACCTCGCCCGTGGCGAGCAGCACCGCGTCGAACCAGAAGTGCTCGTTCGGAATCGCGCTCGCCCCCACCCAGGTGCCGAGTTTCGGATCGAACAACACCGCCGAGTTCTTCGCCGAACCGCCCCCTCCGACGAGCATCAATCGCCCATCCCCCAGCACCACCGCCGAGTGGTCCTCCAACGAGGGGCCGACCATCGTCAACGGGTCGGCCCACGCATTCGTCGCAGGGTTGTAGATCTCCGCCGAGCCGTAGCTCGCCACGATCACCCGCCCGTCGTGCAGCAGGCTCGCCGTGTGGCTGTAGCGGTTCAGCTTCATGTTCGGCACGTTGATCCACTGGTTCGATGACTCGATGTAGACCTCGGCCGAGAACTGCGTCATTCCACCCGAAGTCACACCTCCGCTCACCAGCACGTTGCCGTCGGGCATCAGCACCGCCGCGTGCTCCCGACGCGCCACGTTCATGCTCGCCGCCGAAGCCCAGGTCCCTGTCGCCGGATCGAGAACCTCGCACGACGCCAGCGCATCGTTCCCGTCCGTCGTCCCTCCCGCGACCAGGAGCTTCCCGGAAGGGAGAATCGACGCCGCATGGTGCCTTCGCGCAGCAGCCATCGGGTTCATCGGAACGCAGATCGCATCGACCTTGAACAGCTCCGACGACGCCAGCGGAGCGGTTCCCTTGCCTCCCGCCACCAGCACATCGCCCGAACCCAGCACCGCGACGAGCGCCCGCTCACGCGCCGCTTTCATCAACGGTCCGTCGGAGAACGCCTGCGCACCGGAATCGTACAGGACCGTCGAGTCGAGCGCGCCGTACTGCCCGATTCCCCCGAGCAGCAACACCCGGTCGGACGGCAACAGCACCGCGGCGTGCCCACGACGCGGCTCCGTCATCCCTGCCGCCGGCGTGGACCATGTCCCCGCCCCGGGGTCGTAGACATGAACGGTCCCCAGCGCCGCTCCGCCACTCGTACCCCCGGCGACGACCACCTTCCCCGATCGCGTCCGCGTCGCCGTGTGCTCCGCCCTCGCCGTCGGAAGAGCCGGACCCGTCGTCCAACTCGCACTCGAAGGATCGAAGATGCGCACCCCCGGCTGCGGCACGATGCCCGACTTGCCTCCGATCAGCATCACGCGACCGTCCCCGAGCCGCACAGCCGCTGCCCCCGTCACCCCAGCGCTCGTCCCGGCACTCGACCACTGATTCGTTCCAGGATCGTAGAGCTGAGCGCTGCCCGTTTCCTCTCCCGCAGCCATCAGCACGCGTCCGTCGCCGAGCAGCGCCGCCGAGGCCATGGTCCGCGATACCGACATCGCCGCGGCCGCGGTCCACGTCCCGCTCGACGGCGAGTACAGCTCGCACTGCGCGGTTCCACCACCGCACACCAACACGCGGCCGTCGCCCAACACCGTGGAGGTTCCTCCCCGGCGCGCCGTCGTCATCGGCGCCGTCGCAGTCCATACCCCTCGCATCGGGTCATAGCGATCGCAGCTCGACAGCGCAGCCGAGCCGTCCGACGTCCCGCCGCACACCATCACCTTGCCATCGCCCAGCAGCGCCGCGCTCGCTTCATGCCTCGCGACCCCCAGCGCCCCGAGCGTCGCCTCCCACCCCGCCAGCTCGGCGCTCCGCACCCGCGTCGGCTCCCCGCTCGGCTCCGATCCGTTGCACGCGGCGAGCGCCAGCACGGGCAACACCGCCCACGCCGCGCAGCAACGCCGGCTCGCCCGGATCTCTCGCACCGACTCCTCCCGCTGCCCGTGGCAGGATGCTGTCTCGTGTCGCGCTCTGCGCATCATCGCGTCCGCCTCCTGCGCACTCATCAGAACCGCCCCTGCGCACCCACCGACGGGAGAAATGTCGCTCGATCGTAGTGGTCGGGCGCGCTCGCGAACGCCGCCACACCGAGCTGTGCCAGGAACCCCACGTGCTCCCACGGATCCACGCGGACTCCAGCTGCCACGTGTCCCCCCGGACGCGCCCCGTCCGCGAAGAACACCGGGATCCCGACGAACACCAGCGGCTTCACAATCCCTTGGCCGAAGTGGAAGCTCGCACCCGCCTCGAATCCCTTGTCCCGCCCCAGCAGCGCCGTTGCCTGCAGATCGGCCCAGCGGGCGACACCGTAGCTCCCACCTATCGCTGCGACCGCGCCGCGCAGCTTGCCGTCGATGTCCGCTCGAAGCACCACGCCCAGCCCCGATGCCGACGCCTCGGGACGAAGCTGATCCTTCTCCGTCTGCCGTGCCGGTTCCGCGCCCGGCAGGGGTTTCTCCTTGCTGCCCGGCTCTTTCGCCACCGGCGTCACCGCCTCCGCCTCCAGCGAGAGCTCCAGGGTGCGTCGCTCCCCTGCCACCAACGCGACGTCCCGGACGACCGTCCGATGCCCCGATGCGGACACGATGAGCGTGTGGCGCCCCGCTTCCACGCGAAGCGGACGAGCCCCGCCGATCGACACGACCGCGCCGTCGATGCGCGCCTCCGCCCCCTGCTTGTTCACCGACACCGTCAGGTGCGCCACCGCCTTGTCGATCTCCTCCATCGCGCTCCTGGCTTGATCCCGCTTCGATGCGTCGGCACCCGGATCGTTCAGGTACTGCTCGTATCGATCGCCTGCCTGCGCAAGCCGCCCCAACTGTCGCAGCGTGGTCGCGACATTGAGCAGGATCTTCGGGTTCTGCCAGCGCGCGTACGCTTGCTCGAAGCTCGCGAGCGCCTCCACGTACGCCCCCCGATCGAGCTGCTGGTTGCCCTGCTCGAACAGTCGCCTCGCCTCCGCCTGCAACGCGTCGTCGGCCTGCGCCATCGACGCCGTCACGAAGAAGACAGCCGCGGATGCGAAGCGCAACAGCAGCGATGAGCAGCTCACAGTGTCGTCTCCCTGGGGCCCTTGATCTCGATCTTCGACTTCCCCGCCGGTGCACTGCCCCCCTTCGTCCCGGCCGGTCGGATTCGCTCCAACGTGATCTCCAGCTCCGTGTCGCGATCCGGCACGAACGACTGCGTCGTGGTCGCGAACCCCCGCGCCGTGACCACGACCTTGCGAGAAGACGAAGACCGAGGCAGCACCACCGAGCTGCCCGACACGCGTTCCCCGTCCAGCTCGACGACCGCGTCTGCCGGATCGATCCGCAGCTTCACGACCACGGTGGCCGCCGCGGCCGGCGGTCCCGAAACGGATGCCGATGCCGTCACAGGTTGCGTCGGGACCAGTGCCGTCGCCGAAGGCGCCTCGGCCGACACCGCTTCCCGCGCCGATCCCGCCCCGCCTCGCATCACAACCAGCCCACCCACGATCAGTCCCGCCACGGCCACCGCCGCGATCGCCGCCATCCACACGGCACCCCCTTTGCGCCGGGGTTGCCCCTCTCCCGCGCCCTCGACGGCTCCCAATCGCGTCTCTGCCGTCACCGCCGGCACCGGGCGCATCACAGCCCGAATCGTCGCGGCCGACGGGTCGGACACGGGTCGAAGCGCTGCCGTTGCGTGCTGCTCGGGGGACGACGTGCGCTCCGGCAGCCTCGACCCCGGTGCCATGGCCGAACGCCCGGCGATCCGCATCACGCGATCGACGTAGAGCCTCGACTCGGCATCGGCCCAAGGCACGAGCGCCTCGGCGAGCTCCGCGACGCTCTGCGGTCGCGCATCGGCTTCCTTGCTCAGGCACCGGAGGATCAGCGCGTCGAGAGGCCCCGCCAGCTCCTGCCGCAGCTCGGAAGGTGGCCGTGGCGGCTCGAACAGCACCCGCGCCATCAAGTCCGCCAAGGTCGGAGCATCGAACGGCGGCTGGCCTGTCAACAGCTCGTACAGGATCACGCCCAGCGACCAGATGTCCGAACGCGCATCGACGCCCGATGCCCCGCGCAACTGCTCCGGCGACATGTACAACGGCGAGCCGAGCAGCTCCCGCGACGCCGTCAGGTTGTTCGCCTCCGGACCGCGCGTGTCGTCCTTCACCTTCGAGATCCCGAAGTCCAGGATCTTGATGAACGGACTGCCGTCCGCTCGATGGCTCACGTGCAGATTCGAAGGCTTCAGATCCCGGTGGACGATCCCCCTCGCGTGCGCTTCCGCCAGGCCCTCGCATGCCTGCAGCACGAACGCCACGGTCTGATCGACCGGCATCGGCGCGTGCTGCTCCGCCCAGGTGCCCAGATCGACTCCGGACAGGTACTCCATCACGATGTACGGACGTGCCTCGTGCTCCGAAGAAACGTCGTGCACCCGAATCACGTGCTCGCTCTGCAGGCTCGATGCAGCCTGGGCCTCGCGCAGAAACCTCGCGACCGCATCCGTGCGCAACGCGATCTCGGGACGCAGCAGCTTGATCGCGACGGACTTCTTCAAGTGCAGGTGCGTGGCCTTCGCCACCACCCCCATCCCCCCGTCCCCCAACAGCCCGTCGATGCGGTACTTCTCCGCAATAACGTCCCCCACCTGCGGCGTTCGCATCACCTCCGCCAGCGATTCGGCTCTCGAGACTTCTTCTGCCATGGTCGGTGCGTTGCCCTCCGGACCATTCTGCCTGACGTCATGCCATCAGGCTGACCTGCAATGATAACGGTCGGTTGCCTCCCCTTGCCAACCCAATCGCTCGCAACACGATCCATCCCCTTCCGCCACCCGCTCCGGGCGATTTGGCACGCCTTTTCGCCTCGCCCGGCGCGCGTGCCGCCGCGCCCGTCTACCCGCCCGCACCCCTCGCTCGCAACAACGCACGCAACGGCTCCCCCGCTGCGCCCGCCGCGGCCAGGGCCTTCTTCGCCGCCTCCAACAGCCGATCGTTGCGTGCCCCGGACACCGCCGCCATCACCGCGTCGCGCTCGCCCGGCCCCGCCTGCACCAACACCCCCACCACCAACTCCGCGGCCTCGTCCGTGTCCACGTGCGCCAGCGCCTTGAGCGCCGAGGCGCGCGTGTCCGCATCCGACGCCTCCCGGTAGATCCTCGCCAGGGGATCGAAGGCGTGAGGGAACCTCAGCTGCTCGAGGGAACGGTTCGCCTCCTGACGGACCGCGGCCTCCGGATCCGCAACGAGTCGCCGCAAGGACAGGAACGTGCGCTTGTACAGGAACCGCCCCAAGGCCTTCGCAACCGCCGCTCTCACCGTCGCGTGCTCCGACTGCGCCAGCTTCTCCATCGGCGACAGCATCGAGTACAGCTCGATCGACTCGATCGCTGTCACCAGCTCGACCAGCGACTCCGCCGTCGCGCGCGCACCTTCCACCCGCAACGCGACCATCCGCCCCGCCAGCGCCCTGCGACGCACCACGTCGGACCATGCCTGCGGCGCCAGCAGCACGTCGGCACACGCGTCGGCAACCGATCCGCGCTGCTCCCACTCCACCAGGTCCACGTGCCACACGTCCGGGAACGCCGACTCCTTCTGCCACGACGCCGACCACGCCGACGCCTCGATCCGCTCGTCGGCCGCTGCTTCGTAGCGCTTGCTCGCACGCGCGTAGTGCGCACAGCGCGACGCTTCGATCGGAAGGTGCGCGAGCTCGACGTAGACCGCGCCGACCTTCTGGAACTGGCCGATCTCGGCGTAGCACAACACCGACGCCAGCAAGGCGTTCTCCGCGATGTCCGCGGGCCCCCCTCGCTCCATCGTCGAGCGAGCGACCTGACGCCACAGCTCCGCCTGCAAATCCAAGGCGTGGTTCGCCACCGCGGGCAGCCCCTGTCTGCGCGCGTACGCGCCCATCTCCTGCGCGATCGTCGCGGCCGCCGAAGTCTCCTCCCGCTGCCTCAAGTACCCGATCGCCTCCTCGTAGGACTGCAACGCGTGGGATCGCAGGTTGTCCTCGCTCAGGATCCGGATCAGGTTCACGTACCCTTCGAGCACGTGCTCCGAAGTCTCGAACTGGCGCCCCACCTCGACCAGCACGTGGAAGCAGTCGAACGCTCGCTCGCGTTGCCCGATGCTCTCGTAGCGATCCGCCGCCTGCTCGAGGTGATGCACCGACGAGACCGTCGCCTCCCGCGCGGTGCGCATGTCGCCCACGTTCCGCGACGTGCGCGCGACGTTGAACCTCGCCAGCCCCGCCGCGTACAGATCCCCCTCCGCTCCTCCCGAAATCTGCTGGGACAACCTCGACCACAACCCGCGAGCCGTCGCCCAGTCCCCCGCCTTCTCCCTGCACACTGCCGCCTGCGCCACCTGCGCCGCCGCCTCGTGCTCCGCTGCCGCCTCGTGCAACAGACGCTGCGCCCGCGCGTCCTGCTCGCCCAGCTTCATGCCCCGCGCCGACAACGTCCGCGCACGATCCGACGACGGAACCCGCGGCAACACCGCGTCCGCCGCCGCTGCATCCCCCAAGTACCACGCGCACGTCAGCGCCCCACACGGATCGCCTGCCCCCGCCAGCACCCGCCCCAGCGTCTGCACCACCGAGCTGTACTCCTCCTCGGTCGCATACACCTGCCCCAGCACACCCGTCAGCAGACGCACCGCCTCCCGCACGTCCCCCTGCCGGACCATGCGCTCGGCGTCGAGCCGCGCCTCCATCAGGTTCATGCTCAGGTAGTCCGCCACGCTCCGGCCTCCCGCTTCACCGCGCCCCGTCCGTCTCTCCCAGGATGTCCCGCGCCCGCTTCGCTCGCGCATCCCGCTGCGCCAGCGTCGCGTGATCGATCACCCACCGCGCGTCGAGCAGATCCACGTAGTCCAGGTCGAGCTGTCCGCCCGACGGCAGGATGAACACGCACGCGACCTTCGCCCGATGCTTGAGCGCCTGCACCAGCGTCCGCGGGATGTACAACGCCGCGTGCGTGAACACGTGCACGATCACTTCCCGCGGATCCCGCGACCGCTCGATGTCCAGCGCCGTCACCAGCTCCGAAAACACCCGCGCCGGATTGCGCCCCCGCTCCCCGCGAAACGACAACACCTGCCCCGTCGGAAGACTCCCCCCCTGCGCACGGTGCGGCTCGTACAACCTCGAGTCGAAGAACCGGAACGCCACATCCTCCCCCTCCAACAGCAGCTTCTTCGCCGTCGCCAACGCCATCCCCCGCGCGAACACCGCACGATCCCCGCGCATCGACGCGGTCGCGTCGATCACCAGCACGTGCCGCCTCCCCGCTGGCTCCGCTACCGCCTCCTTCGCGTAGTACAAGACCTCGTTGTCCATCACCCGACGAACGAAGTCCTCCTGATCCCACGCCAGCTCCGTCAACACCAGCGCGTCCATCGTCCCCCGCGTCCCGATCCCCCCAAACCCCTCCCCCGCTCGCGTCGTCAGCCCCGGCTTGCGCTTCGCCTCCAGCACGCTCGGCAGAATGTCGAGCGAGAAGTTCACCACGTCGTTCGCCGACGGCGACGACATCGCCGCGAGTAGATCCACCTGCACCGATGCGGCCGACCCGTTCGCCCCCAACACCCCAAGGAGCCGCAGCGTGTCCAGATCGAGCGCGTCCGCCACCGTCAGCACCTTGAGACGCCCACGACGCAACAACGCGATCCCCTGCCACTCGAAGGTCCGATCCATCTGCCTGAACAGGTCGAGCAGTCGCTCCTCCAGGGCGTCGAACGCCGCCGCATCCGCCACCATCCCGAGGGGATACGACGGACGCGCCCCCGCAACGCTCGCAGCGCCACCGAGGATCTTCGAAAGCACCACCACGATCATGTCGTCGGACAGACGCAGCGTGCGCGCACGCCGCGCTGCCTCGCACTGCGACAGCTCCCGGATCAGCCCCTCGTACTCCTGCAACTGCTCCCGCGCCCCGGGGACCCCCAACAACGGCTCCAACGCGATCCGCGGACCGATCGCCAACTGCTCCGGCGGCGCCGCCAACAGCATCCCCACGTCGTGCACGATCGGAAACGCGATCGACAACCCCAGCCGATCCAGGTCGCGCACCCATCGCAGCGATCGCATCGCCAGCGTCGACGACCCCGGACGCACCATCGACAGCGCCAGCGCTCCGAGCAGCCCTACCCTGCTCGCCGTCGCCTGACCCGCCCCGGGAACACTCCGAGCCATCGTCCAGGTTCTATCCAGGTCCCCCGCGAAACACAAACGCGCCGTTCGATCACGCGATGAAAGTGGATCGGCCCGCCCCGTTGTGTTCGGATGTTGACCGGTATCCCCCATGACGGTGTGGAACAGGGCCCTCGAATCGGCAGGACGCGCCTGGCGCCGATCCGTGTCGATCGCCCTCGCCCTGCACCAGCATGACGCCCCCCTGAAGGCCGGCGCCATGGCCTTCGATCTGTTCCTCGGACTGCTGCCCCTCGCCGCCATCGCTGGCTGGGCCCTCGCCCACGTCTACGGCCGCACCGAACACGGCGTCTTCAACACCGTCATCGACATCGCTCCAGGCCCCGCCGCCGAGCTCGTCCACGAGCAGATCCGCCGGCTCGTCGAACACGGCGGCACCATCGCTCCCGTCAGCATCATCGGCTTCATCTGGATCGCGGCCTCCGGTATCCACACCGCCATGAGCGCCATCCAGAGCGCTCGCACCGGTCACACCCGCTCCTGGTTCCTCAATCG
>JAKLDZ010000510.1 GCA_022703255.1 Myxococcota bacterium
TGCAACACGTTGGGTGACGAGCCGGGCTGCAACACGTTGGGCGATGACCCCGGCTGCAGCAGGTTGGGTGACGAGCCGGGCTGCAACACGTTGGGTGACGAGCCGGGCTGCAACACGCTCGGGGAAGATGCGGCGCGCGCCGGATCACCGCGCTGGGGGTCGAGCTGCGGAGGACTCGGTGGCGCGACGGGCTGGACCCCGGGCGGTGGCTTGAGTGCGATTGCAGGCGGGTGATTGGGGGCACCGAGGGGAGTATCGGGCGTCGAGGCCGTGGGTGCAGGGGAGACCGCGCCCACGGGCACCACGGCTGACGGTGCAACTCGCGCAGCCGCGGGGGGCGTGGGTGGTTTCGCAGCGGTCACGGCGGGCGCAGGCGGACGGCGCGGAGGATCCTGGGGGGCGGGCTGCGGTGACGCAGAAGGCACCGATCCCGGGACGCGGGGTGGCGCAAGTCCCCCCTTCCAGTCGGGGGACAGCAACGGCTTCGACGTCATCGGAGGGCGCGGTGCGCCGGCTGCGGGGGCGGGCTGACGTTCGTGCGGAGTGGAGGTCGCGGCGACGCCGGGCGCGGCAGCAGCCTGGGTGTCGGACGGCGCGATGCCGATGGATTCGATTTCGCGGACGTAGCGCGTACGGCTCTCGAGCACGTGGCCTGCGAGGGAGCCGACCCACGAACCGATCATGCGGGAGGACGCGAGGCGGTGATCGATCGCTTCCTCGAGGGAGGTGGCGAAGATCTCCGCAGTCGCCGGGCGTTGCTGAGGGTCGCGCGAGAGCGCCTTGAGCACGAGGTTGTCGAGGAGGGGCGGGACATCCTGGCGGATGGACCGCAGCGGAGGGACCGGGCCGGTCAGGATGTTGGCGATGGTCTCCGCAGGGGAATCGGCGAGGAAGAGGCGTCGTCCGGCCAGCAGCTCCCACAGCACGATCGCAGCAGTGAACAGGTCGACGCGGCGGTCGATGCGACGGCCACCGCCTCCGAGCTGCTCGGGCGCCATGTACCCGAGCTTCCCCTTCATTTGACCGTCGTGGGTGACCTGCAGGCGGGTCTCCGCCTTGGCGATGCCGAAGTCGGTGATGCGCGGCACGCCGTCTTCACCGACCAAGACGTTTTGTGGAGAGACGTCGCGATGGACGATGCCGAGGGGCTGGCCGCTTTCGCCCACGGCTTCGTGGGCGGCATGCAGGCCGCTGAGGGCACCGCACATGATGCCGCACGCCACCTGGATGGGGACGGGCTGACCACGGGATTCGGAGGCCCGCGCGAGGCGGGCGAGCGTTTCCCCTTTGACGTACTCCATGACGAGGAAGACCTCGCCGGCCTCGGCCACGACGTCGAGGGTGGCCACGACGTTGGGGTGCTCGATGCGTGCGGCGAGACGGGCCTCGTCGATGAACATCGCGATGAACTCGGGGTCGAGGGCGATGTCCCTGCGCATTCGCTTGATCGCGACGGTGCGGCTGAAGCCCCCGAGGCTGATCATCCGGCCAAAATGGACGGTGGCCATGCCTCCCTTGGCGATTTCGCCAAAGAGCGTGTATCGGCCCACCGTCAGCAGCGGCTGGCCGGCGGGGGTGACCTGCCGACTCACGGCGCAAAGCGTATCTTGCACGGACAAAAGAATCCAGTCTCCGACCGCGTTTGGACGCGCTTCCTTCGTTCCCCTTCGCTCTCGCCCCGTCACGTGAAGCCACGCGACGATCGCTCGGCAGCGTCGGACCGTTGGTTGCGCGGTGCGCCACTCTCGGACCCGTGCCCCGTCCCGAGATGTCGCGCGAGCACCTCTCCGCCGGCTCCCGGCCGCGCTGCGGTCAGCGCGGCGCGACCGCGGGCACGGAGAACGCCTGTCCGAAGGAAGCGATGATTTGTCCGGGGAAACCTTGCGCCGGGACGTAGCCGGGCGTCAGGGGGAAGCCGAGGTCCACGCGCAACACCATCTTGTCGAGCTGGGGGAAGAGCGCCCGGAGACCGACTCCGACCGAGTGCTTGATGCGCATGTCCCCGAACCCGTCGAAGGCATCGCCGACGTCGTAGAACACCGCGGCGCCCGCCTGCAGCGTGAGGATCTCGACGGCGCGGGTCCGGAATTCCAGGTTGTAGGCCACGACGTCCTTGCCGACGAAGTACCGGGTCGGATAGCCGCGCAGACGCCCATCCCCGCCCAGGTACGTCGTGCGGTTGAGGTAGTTGCGGTACCGGTGCAGCCACGTCGTGTCGAACACGATTCGTCCGAAACCCAGACGCGGCGTCATCAGCCGCGTGGAGGCCCGCACGAGCCCGTCGGAGATCGCTCCCCGGTCCAGGTCGTGATCGTTCGTGCTCTCGATCCCGATTCGCGCCAGCCCGTCGAGCAGCGGCCAGGTGTACTGGGCCCCGGCGGTAACGCCGAACACGTTGCGGCTCGAGCCGATGGCCTCGACCGATGGCCACGCCCGGACGAACAGGTCATGGCCGAGCCGGAAGTCCTCCTGCAGTCCGAGGGTTTCGAACTCCAGCGCCCGCAGAAAGCTCGTCGTGTAGCTGCGCCACTGCACGAAAGGCCCGACCCGGGTGTCCCCCACGGGCACGGCACGGTCGACGAAGTCCCGGGCCATCGATGGATCGTACCCCGAAAGATCGTCGGTCACGAAGGCTCGCCGCGTAGCCTCCACCCCCGCGGTGAGATCGTGCTTCAGTGCCCAGCCGAAGGAGCGGGTGATCGACGGCGTGGCGGCGACGAGGTGGCTTCGGTACTGGTAGGGGATGGCGCCGCGGAAGAAAGACGGGGCAGCATCGACGTAGCGCCGTGTGACCTCATAGCGCCACGACACGGGCACGGTCCAAGCCCACTGGGTGCGGGTGCTGAACAGCGGCTGTCCGACAGAGAGGCTGCCGTAGGAGCCCTCGACATCCCCCGAGTCGCGGTGGAAGATCAGGCCCCCGCTTGCCGTGAGGGCGACCCGGGAGCCGAGCAGGCGCCGGACGACGTAGCGCGCGCCAAGCTCGTAGGACGACGGCTCCAGGGCGAACTGGAGAGCGGCACCGTGATGCGCCCCGAACAGGTTCTCTTCGCTCGGGTGCAGCGAGAGGTACTCGATCTTGCCGGCGGCGAGACGGAACTCCGAGTTGAGCCGCAGGCTCCAGACGTCCTTCGCCACCACGAGCACACGCACGCGATCGGGGCGGCTGCCGCGCTCCGCCACGCAGGCCACGAGGGACAGTTGGTGGAGCTGCCGCAGGTTGCGCGCGGTTTCGTCGCACAACACCTGGGAGAACGGCTCTCCCTTGGCGAGCAGGATCTCGCGTCGCACCACGTACGGCCGCGTCGTGGTGTGGATGATGTTGAGCAAACGCGGCGCCGGATCGCGCTTCTCGATGATGTCGAGATTGACGATGTCGAAGTCCTCGATGAGCTTGCCCTCTGGAGAGGGATCGGCTTCACGGCCCGAGGCTGCCAGGGCATCGCGGACAGACTGCTGCTCGTAGGAGCTGTACTCCGAGGTCCTCGATTCCGGGGCGCTCTGGGCGTAGGCCGAGGGGGCCAGCAGCAGCGGGCCGACTCCGACCACGAGCGCACGCACGAAGGGGCTCAGTCTCTCTTCTTCCTGCGTCGAAGCGGCAAGGGCGCGTTCTCGTCGAAGTGCGTCGACCTGGGCACGGCGCTCTCTCTCGGCGGAGGCGGCGCCACGGGCGGCGGTACCGGCGGCGGTACCGGCTTCTTCCCGCTCGCGCCCCGGTTCCCCTTCGGAGCCGAGGGAGAGCTTTTCAAGCGCGACGCAGGGAAGCTGGCCGGGGCGACCGATTCGTCGCGCTCCGCCCTCTTCTTCGGTCCGCGCGAGGCTCCGGTCCTGCTCCCGTCGTCTCGCGGCAGCGGCGGCGGCCCGCTCTGCAGTGCGTTGGGCATCGGCACCGGTGGTCTGTTGATCGGCAGTACGGAGTTCGGTTCCGGCCGGGTCCTGTCCGGTGGTGCGATCGGTCGCGTCCGCAGTGTTGTTCGTGTCGCTGGTGCCGTTG
>JAKLDZ010000511.1 GCA_022703255.1 Myxococcota bacterium
CGTGGATCTGTACTGGCTCGATGGCAAGACGGCGGCGGACTGCGTGGTGCGGCACGACAGGACGCTGGACATCACGGCGAGCGCGGGAACGTACTACCTGGTGGCCGACTCGTTCGTCGAGTCGGGCAAGGCGTTGTCGGGCAAGTACCGGCTCACGCTGGTGGAGCTGGAGTAGGCCTGGAGCCCGGAGCGCCGCTCTGGGCGGGGGGGCTCAGAAGAAGTTTCCGATGGTGAACTCGAAGACGCTCTTCTCTTCGAAGGGGAGCGGCTTGATCGGGAATCCCCACTCGAAGCGCAGGGGTCCGAGGGGAGAGAACCAGCGGATGCCCACGCCGTAGGAGGTGCGCAGCTTCGTCAGGCTCGACAGAGTGAAGCAGGGGTCGGTGACCTCGTAGACGCCTGCGCCGCCCTGGGTCTGGCCGCGCGCGGCGTTGCAGTACAACGACTCCGTGTTCCACGTGTTGCCGGCGTCGGTGAAGATGACCCCGCGCACGCCGACCTTCTCGATGATCGGAATCTCCAGCTCGAGGTTCTGGTAGTACATCAGGTTGCCGCCGATGTTCGCCCCGTTCGAGATCGGCGACGCGTTCGGGTCCAGCGCGCGGGCCAGCGGCAGCCGGGGCCCGATCGTGCGAAGCCGGAACCCGCGAACGTCGAAGATGCCTCCCAGGAAGTAGCGCGCGAAGATCGGCACGCCCTGCTCCCTCGGACTGGTCACGTACCCCGCCGAGGTGTTGAGCTTGACCACGAACCCGGCACCCAGCGGATAGTAGAAGTGCCCCGTCGCGTTGTACCGGATGAACTCCTTCTCCGACGCGAAGTACGGGGATGCGAGCTCGACCGAGCCGCGCAGGTACACGCCGCTCTTCGGGAAGAGCCGGTTGTCCCGCGTGTCGTACGTCAGCGCCGGGCGCAAGCTCGAGGAGAACCCGTCGTTGAACAGATTCGCCAGCGGCAGGCGCTGGAACACCGAGATCGCCGACGACGTCCCCAGAAACGTCGAGCGGGCGACCGTGGACACGCGATCGACCTGTCCCGTGTACGTCAGGGTCGCGAACGTGCTGGGCCGCTTCAAGGCGTAGCCCCATGTCGCCGACCCGCCGATCGAGGTCTGCGAGAAGTCGTTGTAGATCCGCAGCTGGTCGTACAGATCGACCGCCATCGAGAAGTTGCTGTCGAGGAAGTACGGCTCGAAGAAGCGGACGTTGACGAGCTGCCGGAGGCCGGAGATCTGGGCCTGGACCGCGAAGGACTGGCCGCGCCCGAACAGGTTCGCCTGCTGTACCTGCGCCGTCGCGATGAAGTTCTCGATGCTCGAGAAGCCCGCGCCCACCTGGAAGGTGCCCGTCGGTCGCTCCCCTACCTCGATGTTCACCTTGATCTTGTCGGGTGACGAACCTTCCTCGGTCGACAGGTCCACCCGCTCGAAGTAGCCGAGCGCGATGATCCGCTTGCGCGACCGCTCGAGCCCGGTCTCGCTGAACAGGTCGCCTTCCTTCACTTCCATCTCGCGACGCATCACCTTGTCGCGAGTCTTGGTGTTGCCGCGGATCTCGATGCGCTCGATGCGCACCGGCGGACCCCGGCGAATCGGCACCACCACGTCCACCAGCTTGTTCTGCGGATCCAGGTGCGTCTCCGGATCCGCCTCCACGTTCGCGAACCCCGCGTCGCGGTACAACGTCCGGATGTCCTGCAGATCCTTCGCCAGCTCCGTGCGCTTGAAGATGTCCCCGCTGCGCGAATGAACCATCTCGCGCAGACGACGCCGACCCCCGATCGGCTCCACCTCCTTGCCATTCTCGTCGCGCTCGAACAGGTGCAGCCGACGGATCTTGTACTGCGGCCCCTCCGTCACCGTCAGCGTGACCTCGATCCCCGTCCGATCCGGCGTGAGATTCACCCGCGGAGCCGCCACCTGCACCGATAGATACCCGCGATCGTAATACAACGCGTTGATCATCAACACGTCGCGCTCGAACGCGTCCTGCCGGAACGGCCCTCCGCTGCCAAACGACAGCGGGCTGCTCTGGCCGGTGTACATCACCTCCCGCAGCTCCTCGTCGCTCACGTGCTCGTTGCCGATGAACGTGATCCGACGCACCGACACCTGCTCGTGCTCCTTGACCCGGAACCGGATCAGCACCTCGTTGTCGGTCTGCGGCGTGACCTCGTAGTCGACCTCCGCCAGGAAGTACCCCTTCTCCGCATACAGATCCCGGATCTTCTGCACCGTCCTGCGGATCGCCGGGTAGCTCAGGATCGTGTTCGCCTTGACCTCGACCGCCTCCTCGATCTTCTCGGTCTCGACCTCCGCGTTCCCTTCGTACTCCACCCCCGCAATGTTCGATCGCTCCCGAAGCAGGAACCGCAGACGCACCCCGTCGTCCCGACGCGTCAGATCCACCTGGATGTCGTCGAAGTACCCCGAGTCCCACAGCTCCCGGACGTCGCGCGAAAGATCCTCGGGACGAAACATCTGCCCCGGCTTCTCGCGCAGGTACGTCATGATGTCGTCCGCAGACACCCGCTGGTTCCCAGCAATGTCGATCGCTGCGATCGGCTGACCGCGCGCCTGCTCCGCCTCCGTCGGCGGTACCTCGGGCGCTGTTCCCAGCACCTCTTCCGTCGGCGCCGCCCTGCGCCTCGCCGCCGTCGACGTCCCCGGCGGGCTCGCGCTCGAAGCCGGCTGCGCCGACGCTGTCGACGTCGGTTGCGCGGGTGCGGCCGGCTGCGCCGACGCTGCCCACGGCCACGCGATCAGCCCGGGAACCGCGCACGCGAGCCAGACCCAGGCTCTTCTTTCGACGAGCCGCCTCACGCTTCGGACCATCCCGGTTGCTCAGACATCGGCCGACCGCTCGTAACCCATCCCCTCCCGTTTCTCAAGCGCGCTTTCAGACTTCTCGCCGCCAACGCTGCCGCTTGTCTTCCGAATCGCATCCCGGTAAGCGTTCAACCTTCCGGTTTCTTCACGAGGTCGAACGCATGCGCATCCATCTCTGGCTCTTCGCCGCCGCCGGGCTCCTCTCCGCCGCTGCTCTGCTCGCCTGCAAGTCCACCGAACCGGGACCGACGCTCACCCCGTCATCTGCCGCTTCGGTCACCAGCTCCCCTCCTCCGCCCCCCGCGTCGGCGAGCGCCGAGGCCCCCATCCCCTCCGATCCCGCCTCCGCGGCCTCCGCTCCCGTCGCCGTCGCCAGCGCCTCTCCTCAGGACGCACCCGCCGAACGCATCTCCGCTCCTCTCGTCCTGCGCCTCCAGGGCCCGGACCCGGTCCCCAGCTCCGGCGAGTTCAAGCTCCACCTCGACATTCTCACTCGCGACCCCTTCCAGGTTCCCGTCGTCCTCAAGGTCTCCGTGCCGAAGGGCGCCAAGCTCGCCTCCGGCAAGGCCGAAGAGTCTCTTTCCCTGCCGACCCCGGGAACCATGTCGCGCGATTACACGGTCCGTGTCACCGAGTCGCTCGGCGCTCCGATCGTGGTGACCGCCGACACCACCATCGACGGACGGCCCGGGCTCCACGCCGAAAGAAAGTATCCCGATCCGGCGCGAAACGTGCCCCCGTCCACCACCGCACCCAAGCCTCCGGTCCCCAGGCCGCCGGCACCCCCCAAGTAGCCCCTCCGCACTCCGTCCTCCCCACCCGCTACCGCGACGAGCTCCTCTGCGCAGCGCGTTTGCGTCGCCGCGCTTCCCCCTCTTGCTGTACTCTCGGCATCATGATGCGCCCTCTGTCCCGTGCTGTCGGAAGCGTCGCCGCGCTCGCGTGCATCTCCGCCTGCCTGGCGGCCGCGTGCGGTGACAGCAGCGATGACCTCTTTGCCTCGACCGAAGACGCGAGCGTGGGCGGCGGCGGGGGCCACGGTGGTTTTAGCGTGTCGTTAGCCGCCGCGCTGAGCACCAACCGGGGTTCGGTTCCGATCAGTGTGAGTCTTGGCGGATCCGGCGGGTCAGGCGGCTATGCGGATGATGTATC
>JAKLDZ010000512.1 GCA_022703255.1 Myxococcota bacterium
CAGGGGCAGCCAAACGAGGGGCCATCGTGGAGCCGCCCCCCAAGAACCCGAGCCAGTGCATCCCCGACGCGGGTCCCGACGTCGCGACCGACTGAAAACCGCTCAATCCTCGAACAGCTCCAGCGCCCGTCGATCTGCCGAAGCGCGTCGCGCTCGCGTGGCTGCCCACGATCGCAGCGCCTGAATCTTCTCTTCGTACATCGTAGCCAGTGGCACGACCTCCGAAGCCGCGTGCTTCAGATCGTCGTCCGTCAGCTCTCGACCGAGAGAAAACGCGCGGAATAGACCAGAGATCACCACCTGCTCCAGCTCCGCTCCCGAGAAGTGATCCAGCGACCGCGTCAGCTCCCTCACGTCGTAACGCCCCGGGTCGCGCCCCCGATGCTTCAGGTGGATCGCCAGGATCTCCTCGCGCTCCCGCCACGCTGGCAGATCCACGAAGAACACGTCGTCGAAACGCCCGCGTCGCGCCAGCTCCGGCGGAAGCTGCTCCACCTCGTTCGCCGTCGCAGCCACGAACACCGGCTCCTTCTTCTCCTGCAACCACACCAGGAAGTCGCCGAACACCCGCGCCTGGTTGGCGTCCGCCGCTGCGCCCGCCAGCCCCTTCTCGATCTCGTCCACCCACAGCACCAGCGGAGCGATCGCCTCCGAGATGCGCATCGCTTGCCGCAGCGCGTGCTCCGGCGACGGCGAAGAGAACACCGTGGCGAAGTCGAGGCGAACGAGGGGGATGCCCAGCACCGCGGAGGCCGCCTTGGTCACGAGCGACTTGCCGCACCCCTGCACGCCGCAGATCAGCATGCCTCGCGGCTCGGGGAGGCCGAAGGCGCGCGCCTCGTCACCGAACGACTTCACCCTCGCGCGCAGCCACCCCTTGAGCACCTCGAGCCCGCCGACGTCGTCGATGCCCACCTCGGCTTCCACCAGCTCCACCGATGCGCTGCGGCGCATCACCCTGCGCTTCTCCGCGGTCACCTTGCGCAACGCCTGCTCCGCGGTCGGCTGCTGCCTCGCCACCCGGTACGCCCGCTGCGCCTCCACCCACGTCAGCCCCCGGGCCGCTCGCACCATCGCCGCGACCTCCCAGGTGGCAGGGATCGGAACCTTCGGCTCCCCTGCGACGAGCAGGTTCCGCAGATCGCCGTCGGTCGGCAGCGGCAGCTCCAACACCGCGAGGTCCTTCTCCAGCTCGATGGGCACCTCGGCCACGGGGGCGATCATCACGAGCACACGACGCTTCTGCGCGGAGCTGCGCACGAAGTCGCGCAGGGCCCGCACGAACGCCGGCGCGCCCAGGAACGGATGAGGGTCGAGCATCACGTGGAGCGCTTCGCTCTCCGAAGCCGCGGCGGCCAGCACCGCTTCCGCCGCGTCCTTGCACGCCCCCGTGTCGTCCCACCCGCCCGTCACCGTCCACACCGGTGCGCTCGCGCGCGGCACCAGCCCCCGCACCGCCCTCAGCGCCCGGGCCTCCTCGTGCGTGACCACGAGAACCAAAGAAAACCCCGCGGAAACAAGCCTGCGAAGCTCCTCGAGAAACTGCTCGCCCGATCCCGTCATGTCCCCTCCACCGTCACCCGCACCACCTCCTCGAAGCTCGTGCCGCCCTTCGCAAGCTTCCGGATCGCCGCCTCTCGCAACGTCATCAACCCGTCTTGCCGAGACTGCTTCATGATCTCCTTCGAAGAGGCCCTCTGCCCGATCAGCTTGCGGATCTTGTCGTCGATCTCCAACACCTCGAACACGCCGCTGCGCCCGAGCAGCCCGGTTTGACGGCACTTCACGCATCCCTGGCCGGCAGCCACCATGAGCTGCGGCGCCTCTCCCTGCGCAGCGAGGTTCATCGTGTCCAAGCCGAGGAGCGACATCTGATCCGGGGTCAGGAACGTCTCGATCCGGCAGTGGGGGCAGATCATCCGCACCAGCCGCTGCGCCACCACGCCGACCAGCGTGCTCGACAGCAGGAACGGGTCCACCCCCAGCTCCAGCAGGCGAGTGATCGCCGACGCCGAGTCGTTCGTGTGCAGCGTGGCCAACACCAGGTGCCCCGTCAGCGCCGCCTGGATCGCGATGTTCGCCGTCTCCACGTCGCGAACCTCACCCACCATGATCACGTCGGGATCCTGGCGCAGCAAGTGCCTCAACGCCTCCGCGAACGTCACCCCGATCTTGTTCTGGACCTCCACCTGATTGAACTGATCCACCACGATCTCGATCGGATCCTCGATCGTCGTGACGTTGATCTCCGGCGACACCACCGCCCGCAACGCCGAGTACAGCGTCGTCGTCTTGCCGCTGCCCGTCGGCCCCGTCACGAGCACCAGCCCGTTGGGTCGCTGCACGAACCCCTCGAACAGCTGTAGCTGCTTCTCGAACAGCCCGATGTCCGACAGATCGCGCACGATGACCTCGGGATCGAAGATCCTCATCACGACCTTCTCGCCGAATGCCGTCGCCATCGTCGAGACCCGGATCTCCACCTCTCGGTCCCCACGCGCCGTCTTGATCCGCCCGTCCTGCGGCCGACGCTTCTCCGCGATGTCGAGCCGCGCCAGCATCTTGATGCGCGACACCACCGCCGGGTGCACCACCTTCGGAAGCGTGTTCACCGGATGCAGCACGCCGTCGATCCGCATCCGCACGATCGACTGATCCCGGTGCGGCTCCACGTGCACGTCCGATGCTCGCTGATCGAAGGCGTAGTGGAACAGGTACTCCACCGCGTTGACCACGTGGCTGTCGGTGGCCTCGATCTCCTCGACTCGCTTGAGACGCACGTAGCGCTCGAGATTGCCGATGTCGACTTCACCCTTGATCTCACGCTCGGCAGCGGTGACCGACGTCCGGAACCCGTAGATGTCGGTGATGATCCGCTGGATGTCGCCCGGCGGAGCCATCACCAGCTTCACGTCGCGACGCGTGAACGTCCTGAGGTTCTCCTCCAGCTCGACATCGAGCGGATTGGAGACCGCCACCGTCACGCTCGTCTCGTTGCCCGCGATCACCAGGGCGTTGTGTCGTCTTGCGAACGGTCTCGACAGAGTCGCCGCGGCGAGCTTCGCGTCGATCTTCAGCGGGTCCAGATGCACGTAGGGCACCTTGATCGCCTGGGCGAGCGCCTGCACGATCATCTCTTCGGTGAGCGGGTAGCGAGGATCCCCGTTCACGAACAAGCCCATCGCGGCAAGCACCTCCGCCGGATGCACCTTCTCCTCCGCGCTCCCACCGTGACGCTTGCCGCCAACCATGCGTCCGTGCAGCAGCCGGGCCCTCTCGCGCTCCTCTCGCAGACCGGCGTCTCGCCGCTGCTCCGCGGTCATCAGCCCCGCGCTCTGCAAGACGTCGCATACCAACTCGAACGTCAACTCGACACGGCGTTCCACGGCTCCCACTGCTCGCAGCCCACCGCGACCCTGTCAAGCCTGAGCCCGCCCGCGCCTGCCCACGACGGCGTTCTGCTATCTTCACGACATGCCCGCTCGCTCCCTTGCCACCGTCCTCCTCATCGCCTCCCTCGCCGCGGCCTGCGGCTCGTCGTCCTCCTCCGAGGATCCAACGCCGCCGATCCTCGACGCCGCGACCGACGCCCCGGCCGCCGATGCTGCCCCCGAGGCCGCCGCCGGGGCTGGTGGTTCCGGCGGGCAGTCCGGCAACCCCCAGTGCCAGTTCAACACCACCAACGTCGCCTGCAACGAGTGCCTGCGCACTACCTGCGGCTCCGAGTGCGCTGCCTGCAGCCTCGATACCGACTGCGCCGCCCTCTACTCGTGCATGCGCGCCTGCCCTTCCTTCCAGTGCCAGCTCGACTGCGAATCCCAGTACCAGGATTCCATCGTCACCCTCATGTCCTTCCTCGGAAAGGGCGGCTGCGTCGACCAGAAGTGCGCCGGCTCCTGCGACCTCGGCCTCGGCTCCTCCGGCCCCGACCCCTTCGCACAGGCCCGCATCCTGTGCT
>JAKLDZ010000513.1 GCA_022703255.1 Myxococcota bacterium
AGCAGTCGAACCGGTTGGGGTGCAGGCTGGTGGATTGCGCGCAGCGCACGCGTGGGCGTCGAGCGCCGCTCACGAGCGACTGTTGCACGGTGTTCATGGAGCGGGACGTGAACCACTATCTCGCCTCGGGGTACGAGGTGGACGAGGTGCTGGCCGCGACGCTGCATGCGATCTGCGAGAACTATCTGCGCAAGGTTGCGCGCGAGTCGGCGATCGGGAGCCGGGTGTGCTTCCAGGGGGCGACGGCGAAGAACCGGTCGCTGGTAGCGGCGTTCGAGCAGCGGCTGAAGCGACCGATCTTCGTGTCGCGCCACTGCCATCTGACGGGGGCGCTTGGTGCGGCGCTGCTGTTGACGGAGCAGGCGAGAGAGGCGACGTCGTTCCGGGGGCTGGGGATCCATCGCGAGCAGATCGGGGTGCGCGACGAGGTGTGCACGCTGTGCAAGAACCACTGCAAGCTCAAGCTGGCGTCGGTGGGGGGCGAGCAGGTGGCGTATGGCATGCTCTGCGGGCGCGACTACGCGGTGGAGCGCTACGTGTCGGCGAACAAGAGCGGGTTCGATCTGCTGGCGTCCCTTCGGAAGCACTACGCGCAACCGCCCGTTGTCCCGCGCCGGCCGGTGACCATCGGGCTGCCGGGCAGTGTCAGCCTGCACGAGGATCTTCCGGTGTGGAGGCGCTTCTTCGCCACCCTTGGCGTGCGCACGGTGACGAGCGACGATCGCGACGTGCTCTCCCTCGGAAAGCGTCTTGCCGGAGCGGAGTTCTGCGCGCCAATCGCCGTCTATCACGGCCAGGTCGCGAAGCTCGCCTCCACCGCGGACTTCGTGTTCTCGCCCTTCTACCTCGAGGAGGGGGAGCGTCCGGGTAAGCCGCGTCGCAACTACTGCTACTACAGCCAGTTCGCCGGGAGCCTCGCGGCGACGATTCCCGATGAGGCGATCCGCACGAAGCTGCTCACCCCGGTGATCAAGAATCGGGAGAGCGTGGTGGAGCGCACCCGCGCGCTCCACGAGTCGCTGCGACCGGTGCTGGGGGCGCGGTTGGGCTGGCGCGAGGTGGACCGCGCGTACCGCGAGGCGGTGGAGTACGCGGCGGAGCGTCGAGCGACGCTGCCGCGGATCATGAAGGAGGCGCGGGACGCGGCGCCGGACGAGCTGTCGGTGGTGCTGCTGGGCAGGCCGTACACGGTGCTGTCGGCGGCCATGAACAAGAGCATTCCGGAGCTGTTCGCGGCCAGGGGCGTGCGTTGTTTCTTCCAGTCGATGCTCGAGGTCGATGCTGCCGACACCGAGGCGATTGCCCCGCTGCTCGGGTCAATCCACTGGGCCTATCCGGCGCAGACGCTGGCAGCGGCGGAGGTGGTCGGTCGGAGCCCCGGGCTGTACCCGGTCCTCATCACCTCTTTCAAGTGTGCTCCGGACAGTTGTTCTCTGGAGTCCTTGCGGCGCATCCTGGACGGGCACGGCAAGCCGTACCTGATTCTGCAGCTCGACGAGCACGACTCGCAGGTCGGCTACGAGACGCGGATCGAGGCGGCGCTGCGATCGTTCCGCAACCACCACGGGGGAGGCGGAGCGTCTCGAGAGGATCGGGGATGCCGGAGGAAGGGCGATTCGGCCGCGGCCCGCGCCACGCTGCGCGTCAATCCCGAGAGGCTGGGAAGCATGCGGGAGCGATGCGTGCTGCTGCCGAACTGGGACCGCTATGCCTGCACGATGATGGCGGCCAACTTCAGGCACCAGGGGATCGACGCCCACGTGCTGGAGGAAGACCCGCTGCTCATCACGCAGTCCTTGCAGCACAACAGCGGTCAGTGCATCCCGCTGAACGTCATCGTCGAGGACTTCCGGGCGTGGGTCACCCGACACGATGTCGATCCCGCATGCGCGGCGCTCTGGATCCATTCGTCGCAGATGGGGTGCAACATCGGCGCGTTCCCGCTGGTGATGCAGGGGCTGCTCGAATCGCTCGGCGGCGGATTCGAAAGCTCGCGTGTGTACGTCGGCCAGATCACGGGCAAGGACGTCTCGCTGCGTGCGATCGCCAACCAGTACATCGTGTTCCTGTGCGCGGGGAACCTGCGCCGCATGGGGTGTCGCGTGCGCCCCTACGAGCTGAACCCGGGCGAGACGGAGCGGGTGATCGAGGAGAGTCTCGCGCGACTGACGGAGGCGTTCGAGCAGGGGCGAGAGATCCTGCCGGTGGTGCGCGAGGTCGTCGGGCGTTTCGAGGCGATTCCGAGGCGGCAGGAGCGACGTCCCAAGGTGGCGCTCTTCGGGGACTTCTATGCTCGCGACAACGACGTCTTCAACCAGGGGGTGATTGCGCGCATCGAGGCGGAGGGGGGCGAGGTCGTGACCACGCCGTACAGCGAGTACACGAAGCTCATCGCCGGAGCGTATCTGCGCAAGTGGGTGCGGGAGGGCAAGTACAAGCAGGCGGCGGAGGGACAGGTCGTGCTCGGCGGTGCGGCGCTGCTCGAGCGGCGGTTCCTGCGGGAGTTCGAGCGCGTGCTGGGACCGTCGCCGCGGGTGCCGAAGGCGAACCCCGCGGAGCTCCTCGCCCGCTATCGCGTCACCCCCCAGCACACCGGAGAGAGCTTCGACAACCTCGTGAAGATCCACCACCTGATCGCGGCGTACCCGGACATCGCCCTGTTCGTGCAGCTCAGCCCCGCGTTCTGCTGTCCGTCTCTCGTCACCGAGGCCATGACGCGCGAGATCCGCGCGCGCACGGGCGTGCCCGTCGCGACGGTCACCTACGACGGCACCCGGGCGGAGAAGAACGACGTCATCGTGCCGTATCTGCACTTCCTTCGGGAAGATGCGCGGCGCGGCAATCCTGTCGTCGCAAGCACCCGGCCGTAGGGGTGGGAGGCAGATCGGGAGTTGGCCGGTCGCGGCACGTCGGATCCTGCGCAGCCCTCGTACACCTGGCCGTACGATTTCTGCGCGCCTGGCGCCCGGTGTCATCGACGGGCCCTGCTTTCTCGCTCGCGCTCCCGTGGCACGTTGCTTGATATCTCCGTGGGCGCGTCGCACTTCGCGCTAGGGTGAAGCAGCGGCACGCACCATCGTCCTGGAGGAGCCATGCTCGCTGTCCGCAAGCACACCGTCCGTTCCCTGGGTTGGTCTTCCCTGGCCCTGATCGCGCTGGCGCCGGGCCTTGCGGCAGCGAACCCGCTGCCGGTCACGGAGGAGAAGCAGGACGATCTGACGACGACATGCGGCAGTTGCGGGTCGACGTCGACGGGCATGGCGCTGTCGTATCTTGGGGAGAAGAACACGCCGGACGAGGTGGAGCACTACCTGTACGCGAGGCTTCCGTGCGGACCGGGAGACGATCTGCTGGCGAACGCGGCGGACGACTACTGCGCGGACAAGCTCGGGGTTGCGGATTGCGCGAAGGACTTCAACTGGAGCAGCTACGATCCCTGGGAGCTTGGGGTGGCGCAGCTCGAGGCCGGGCGCCCCTTCGTGGCGCACACCAACCAGTACGGTGGCCACTACGTGCTCGTTGTGGGGATGACCACCGAGTCGGGGACGAGCTACGTGTACTTCAACGACCCGGCGAAGGGGGCGCGGCTGAAGTGGACCTGGTCGGAGTTCAAGGCGGTCTGGTCTCCGAAGAGCCACAGGGGCGTGCGCTTCCTGATCGACAAGCCCTCGGTGGATGCCGGGGTATCCTCGGATGCGGGGGCGTCGCCGGATTCGGCGGGAACGTGCGAGCCGACCAAGCTGCAGTCCAAGGGGGTCTGGGCGTTGGGCTCGACGTTGCGCGACGAAGGGCCGGCGAACGTGGTTGCGACGCTGACCAATCGTGGTGCGACGGACCTGTTCTTGATCATCAAGGGGGCGGACGGCGGGGTGCGGTTCGACACGCTCGACGAGACGATTGCGGCGCGCGACGCGGCGAAGTCGTCGCTGCGCGTGCACGCGTGGGTGACCTGT
>JAKLDZ010000514.1 GCA_022703255.1 Myxococcota bacterium
CGTGGTGCGCATCGGCAAGCACCCGTTCCGGGTGATCGGCAAGCTCGCGCGCAAGGGGCAGTCCCTTGGAGGCGAGGATCCCGACGATCGGGTGCTGGTCCCGGCGAGCACCTTTCGCGCCCGTGTGCTGCACCTGCCGCCGGGACGCGTGTGGGTCCTGCTCGCTTCCGCGACCGATGCGAGCACGATGGGGCGCGCGGAGGAGCAGATCCGATCGATCCTGATGCAGCGTCACGGCATCGAGCGCGCGGAGGACGCGGACTTCGTGATCCACACGCAGGCCGAGTTCATGCGCCTGCAGGAGCAGATCTTCGGAACCTTGCAGCTGCTCCTCGTCGGCATCGCCGTCGTGTCCCTCGTCGTCGGCGGGATCGGCGTCATGAACATCATGCTCGTCAGCGTCACCGAGCGCACACGCGAGATCGGCATCCGGATGGCCATCGGCGCCTCCGAAGGCGACATCATGATGCAGTTCCTGGTGGAAGCCCTCGTGCTGTGCAGCCTTGGCGGTCTGCTCGGGACCCTGCTCGGCCTGGGCGCCATCCAGCTCATAATGGCCGGCCTCGGCTGGAACATGGTGCTCCCGCCCCAGGCCCTCGTCGCCGCCCTGACGACCTCCGCGGCCATCGGAGTGGTGTTCGGCTTCTTCCCCGCACGACGCGCCGCGCGGCTCGACCCCATCGAGGCCCTGCATCATGAGTAGCGTCCGCGGGCCGTCCACCACGGGAGAGCAGGCGTGCTGCTGACGTTCCTCTCCGCACTCCAGCTCGCCTTGCGCGCAGTCCTGCGCAACAGGATGCGCGCGTTCCTCACGATCGTCGGGATCCTCATCGGAGTGGCGGCCGTCGTGCTCGTGGCCGCGCTCGGCACCGGCGCACGCGCCGACATCAACAAGCGCGTGGCGAGCATGGGAGCCAACGTCCTGACGATCTTCTGGCAGCCCAACCAGGCGTCGGGAGCCCGCAAGTCCGAGGGACGATCGCTGACGGAAGACGACGCTCGCGCCCTGACGCGGGAGACCACGAGCATCGCTCGCGCCGCTCCCATCCTGCGCAGCAGGGTGCAGCTCGTGTTCGAGTCCCGCAACTGGTCCACCATGGTCTTCGGCTCCACCCTCGACTACTTCGCCGTGCGCGAGTGGTCCCTCGACCGCGGCGAGCTGTGGCCCGAATCCCCGCGCGACTTCTCCGACAAAACCGTCGTCCTCGGCGCCTCCGTCGCCTCCGAGCTCTTCGGCCCCCTCGACCCCGTCGGCCGTACCGTGCGCATCGGACGCCACCCCTTCCGCGTCATCGCCGTCCTGCAGCGCAAGGGCCAGTCCCCCTTCATGGGCCAGGACCAGGACGACCTCGTCGTCATCCCCCTCGGCGCCTTCCGTCGCCACATCACCGGCAACTCCCAACTCGGCTCCGTGGATCAGATCATGGTGAGCGCGACCTCCGAGGAGACCGTGAGCCGTGCCGCGATCCAGGTCGACGCCCTGCTGCGACAACGACACCGCATCGCCGACGGCGACGAAGCCGACTTCGTCGTGCGAACGCAGGCCGACCTGCGCGAGAGCCAGGACTCGATCTACGGTGCCCTCAGCACGCTGCTCATCGCCGTCGCCCTCGTGTCTCTCGGCGTCGGCGGCATCGGTATCATGAACATCATGCTCGTGTCCGTCGCGGAGCGTACCCGCGAGATCGGCATCCGCATGGCCATCGGCGCCCAGGAGTCCGACATCCTCGTCCAGTTCCTCGTCGAGGCCGTGATCCTCTCGCTGCTGGGTGGGATTTGCGGAACCGCGCTCGGTGTCATCGGCATCGCCGTGCTGCGCCCCTTGCTCGACTGGCCGATGACCGTGCAGCCCGCGCCCCTGCTCCTCGCGCTCGCGACGAGCATGGGCATCGGTGTGGTGTTCGGGTTCTTCCCCGCGCGCCGAGCCGCCCGGATGGATCCCATCCAGGCCCTCGGACGCGAGTAGCGCAGGCTACTTCTCGATCTTGCAGTGCACTTCCTCGGTCACCAGCTCTCCGGTGTCGCGGATGTACGCGGCAAGGATGCCCCCGTCCTTCATCGGCATCAACCGCGCGGAGGAGACCTTCTCGTCCTCGGCGGTCACCGCATACGGACGCCCGATCAGCTTGAGGTTCTCGTCGATCGGCGCGATCTCGAGCCTCCCCTTGCCCCGCTCCCCCTCGACGTGCGCGAGCCAGTGCTGCCCCTTCACGTCGCGGATGAAGTCCGGATCCGTGTCGGACTCCGTCTCCTGGTCCGTGACCACGTTCGTATAGGCCTTCGGCAAGACCGGGTTCTTGCCGTTGATGCGCAGCGCCTTGATCCCGTACTCGCCCTTCCCCTTCGCGATCGACGTGCTCACGATCACGTCGTCACCGTCGTCTGCCATGTCCGGGATCGTCGGGAAGCCGGCGTAGGACACGAACTGCCCCTTGAGCGACTTGTCGGGCCCGAGCAGCCCCACCAACAGTCTGCCGCCGCTGCGCACCGCAAGCACGAACGAGCCGTCCGCCAGCCGACGCGACACCGGCACCTCGTAGTCCACCGGCTTCGGCTTGTCGCCCTTGAGGGGGTAGGCGTGCAGGTGACGATCATGGTTCTTGGTGCCGGTGTTGACGAACAGCGTCGTCTCCCACTCGATGACCCCTTCGGCGCCGAGCTTGCCGTGCAGCCCCGACCCGATGATCCAGGTCTCCCCGCGCGCGATGTCCGCGAACGTCCGGCAGTCGCGAACCTCGTGGTACTGGTCGTTCTTGAACGCCGCCTTCTTCTCCTCTTCCGTAGGATCCTTGCGGTCGAGGTACGACGTGTCGTTGAAAGCGACCCACCAGTCATCGCTCTCCGAGGGACCGCACGCGACCAGCCGGCGCTTGTCGTTGAAGTCGTCCCGGAAGTCGATGAACACCTTGACGTCGTCGCCCTCGACCCGCACCGGTGTCACGCGCTGGATGTGACGGTGCCCCTCGGATGCCTTCGGGTATGCGGCCAGATGCGTGCCCGGCTTGAGCGGCACCTTGACCAGCTTCCCTTCCGCGTTGTCGCTCATCAACAGCACCGCAGGCTGGACGCCGATTGCGAGACCGAGGGCCACGCGCCCATCGGGAAGGTCGGCCTCGGTGAGGCCCGTCAGCTTGTCCGCGCCGCTTGCCCACACCTTGCGCCACTCGGTCTTGCAGATCGGCGGAGGCAGCGGGGCTGCCGAAGACGCCGCAGGGGCAGCCGACGCGACCGCTACTGCAGCGGATTGCGTTGCAGCCGGCGTGGCCGTCGCCGACGCGGCAGGGGCCGGATCGGACTTGGGGGTGGAGCGGGAGCAGGAGAGCGCGGCGAGCGCAGCCAGGGCGATCGGAAGACAGCGGAGCATCATGGATCGCGAGGGTAGGGTGATCGGGACGGGGACGGCAAGGGGTGTGCGCGCCTCAGTGCGCGACCAACGCGCAGAGGTTGTCGACGCAACCGCAGCGCGCGACGTCGGTGCTGTTGCACACGAGGTTCTTGGTGCACATCACCGGTCCCGCGGGGCGGGGGGGGGCCTTCGCGACGGCGACGCACGCGGTCGCATGACAGAGCGCGGATGGCGCGCAGTCTGCGTCGGTTTGACACGGGTCCAGGCTCTTGATCGGCTCGCACGGCGCACACCCGCACTTGTGCTCACCGGACTGCGCATCGGGACTTGCGGCCGTCGTCGCCGGATCGGGGGACGACACATCAGCGGAACGCGCGGGCTCTGACGTCTCGGAGCCGGAAGACGCTGCGGGCGGGGAAACCAGGCGAATCGTGGTTGCAGGCTGCGCAGGCGAGGCGGGCGGCGTGATGTACGTCATCGAGGAAGGCCGCGTCGAGATTTACCTGCGCGACGCCGCCCACGAGCGCCTGACGGTCGCGGTGATGGGGCCGGGCGAAATCTTCGGCGAACTTTCGCTGCTCGACAACCTGCCGC
>JAKLDZ010000515.1 GCA_022703255.1 Myxococcota bacterium
GACGCGGGGTGTCAGCCCCGTTGTACGGGGCTGACGGGGCCCCGCGAGCGGTCGACGGTGCGGGTCGGTACGCCCGACACTGCTGTCGGGCGGCTGTTGAGGGCGGCCGACCCGCCGCGAAGCGGCGTGCCGTCGGCCTTGCCTCGCGGGTCGCTGGGTGGGCGAACGCGTGGAGGTGCTGTCGGGCAAGAGCGTGAAGCCTGCCGAGGTCACCGCCTGTGAGCAGCGCCGCTACTGGGTGCGCTACGAGTCGGGGGTGGAGGAGCAAGTGGACGACACGCGCCTGTTGAACCGAGCCCGCGTGTCGAAGTGAGCCGCTCTCAGGGGAGCTGCAAGGCACGGTGCGCGCCGGCCCAACCCGAAGTTGCGAAGCCGCATACGGGCACGGCCCGCAGCGCGCGGTGGCGGATGCCGATCTTGCGGGCCAGACGGTTGGCCGTGTCGGGGTCCGGGCAGCGCGCGAGCACCAGCGGGGTGCCGGCCTGGGTCAGCTCGGCGTAGCTGACCATCGGGCTGGCGAACTCGCGATTCGACGTCACGAAGTCACGGACCACGTCGACCGCGCTGGAGGCATCGGGACGTGCAGCCGGGGAGGCGAGCTCGAGGCGGACGACAGGTTCGGTGCAGGAGGCACGCAAGGTTTTGAAGCCGGTGCCGGTGGGCTCCGGATCCTCGGGGAGGATGACCCTGCGCTGAGAGGAGGAAACCTCGGAGGCGCCCGGCGTGGGCGTCTCGTCCTTCTCGCAACAGCCAGCGCACAACGCGCCCAAGCCGAGCATCGCGACCCATTTCTGTCGTGTGTTCAGCACCGATTCGAGCCGTAGCAGATACTCGGTCGTCGGCCAACGACGAATCGTCGGGGTGGGGCGAAGTGAACCAGCGGAATATCAGGATCGAATGAACTCGAAGAACGCGTCATCCGACAGCGGCGTCGGCAGCGGCACCGCGTCGGGATCGATCCCCAGGACCGTCTCGGAGAGGCGGACGAACGCAAGGGCGGACGCGCTTTCGGGAGCGAACTCGACGACGGTCCTGCGTTCGCGCTCGGCTGCGAGGATGAGCGGATCGCGGGGGATGAACGCGAGCACGCGCGTGGAGAGGGTGGCAGCGAAGCGCTCGATCATCGCGCGGTCGGCGTCGGGGCTCTTGAGGCTCGCGACGAAGCCGGCGAGGGCGAGGCCGTTGGGCTGGTAGACGTGGATCGCTTTGGAGATGTTGTTGGCGGCGAACAGGGCCATGGGCTCTTCGGAGACGACGATGATCACCTTGCGAGCGAAGCCCTGGCGCAGCGGGGCGGCGAAGCCTCCGCACACGACGTCGCCTAGCACGTCGAACAGCACCGTGTCGTAGCGATCGGGATCGAGCACGTTCATCTCCTCGAGAAACTCGAGGGTTCTTGCGACGCCTCGCCCGCCGCAACCGACTCCGGGTTCCGGCCCGCCCGCCTCGCAACACTGGATGCCGTAGCGCCCTTCGTGGAGGATCCTGTCGGTCGAGGTCACGTTCGGATCGTCGGCGAGCACGTCGAGGACCGTGGGGATCGAGCCCTTGCCGTCGACGAGGCGCACCGCGGAGTCGTGCTTGGGGTCGCAGCCGACGTGCAGGACGCGGTGTCCCGCGCGGGCGTAGCAGGCGCTGAGGCTGGTGGCGACGACGGACTTGCCGACGCCTCCCTTGCCGTAGATGGCGATCCTCTCCATGGCGAGCTCGGGGGAACGGACGGGTGTGAGGTCGAAGACGAGCGAACGGGAGGCACGATAGGAGCCGCGGGAGGGCGAGTCAAATCGAGGCGGCGTTCGGCGCGGAGTGCGGGCGAAGCGTTCGCCGCGCGGCTCAAGGTGCGAGCGGCGTGAACTCGGACCATCCCCACGCCTGCACGTAGGGGCCCCAGACCCCGGCGCACGATGCTCGCCGAGCGCAGCGATCGCACGGCGGCCCCTTGCGACGCAGGTAGCCGTCTTTCAGCTCGCGCTGCGCCAGGTAGTAGGGTTGAGCTCCGCACACAGCGGCCGTCGCCCCGATGCGCTCTTCGAGCTCCGTCAAGGTCTCGTCCACGGCGCGGCGCTCTCGCGTGTGCGGCGACGGGAGCACGCGGGCGCGCATTTCCCGCAGACGCTTCGAAAGCCAAGGTGGCTCCCACCACGGTCTGTGCAGGTCCTCCCATTCGTCGTCGAGGTGCTCGACCGCGAGCTGCCTGTCGCCGTCCGACGCAGCGGCGCGTTGGGACTCTTCGCGGGTGTCGGATGCGGCGTTGCGGAGGGAGACTTCGGCGATGCCGGTGGACCCGACGGGTTCGAACTGGGAGAAGGTCTCGACCTCACCGCGCAGACGCTCAGGGAGGCGCGTGAGCAGGCAGTGCGGCAGGTCCACCACGCGCGCGCCGTCGGCGAGCTCCTCGGGGAGGTCGCAGAAGGCCTCGATCACCTCGGAGTAGCGCGGCATCAGCGCGGTGAAGTGCAGGGCGCCCCTTCCTCGGGCCATCACGACGTTGAAGACCTTCTGCTGGATGGGCATCCCGCGCAGGAGCACGAGGATGTCGGCGAGCCGCGGCAGATTGCGACGGTTCAGGACCGTGCTGGTGTGGAGGGTGAGCGATCGCCGCGACGCAGTGCGGCTCAGGTTTTCGAGCCCTGCAAGCGTCTGCGCGAAGGACCCCGGGGTGCGCGTCAATCCGTCGTGCAGCCCTGCCTCATGCCCGTGGATCGACACCGTCACCCGATCGAGCCCGGCCGCGACGAGGTGCTCGCCGAAGGCCCGATAGGCGAACCTCCGGCCGTTCGTGATGAGGCCCACGGAGCGGAGGCCACGGGCGGAGGCCATGCGCACGAAGTCAGCCAGCCGAGGATGGAGCGTTGGCTCACCGCTGGTGAAGAGCACGTCCTGATCCCGCGGGCAGGCCTCGATCATCGCGCGAACGTCGTCGTCGGTCTGCGCGCGGACGTAGGCGTCGCGCCCCGCCCGATCGGCCTCCATGCAGAACAGGCAGTTGTTGTTGCAGCCCGGGCCGGTCAGGATGTGCAGCATTCGCCCTCCGCGATGGGCGTGAGCTCCGAGAGGCCGAAGCGCCGGGCGTAGGGGGCAGGAACGCCGAGACACCAGGGCGACTCGACGCACTGGCGGCACGATGCGGCCTTGGTCCATGGGCGCGAGGGGTCTTCGAATCCTGTCTCCTCGGGGGATGCGGTGGCGCGATGCGGGTCACGGGAGCGGAGCGACGGGTGCAGCACGCAAGGGGGCACAGACGCGTGGGTGGAAGAGCGCAGGGACTGCACGAGGACGCCTCGTTCCGCCGCGAGCGCGGCGGCGTGCTCGAGGGCGGGCGCAAGCTCCGTGTAGCGCACGAGGAAGCGCGGAGCGTCGGGGCTCCCCTCATGGCAGATGAGCGACGAGAAGTGCAGATCGACGCGCCGTGAGCCGTCGATCAACGCCGGCAACGCCTCGGTCAACGCCGGGAGATGCGCGAGGTTCAAGGAGCTGACCACGGTGTTGAGCGTGACCGCGTGCTCCGCCGCGATGAGCCTGCGAATGCCGCGCAACGCGGTGTCGAGCTGGCCTCGCGTCCCGGTGCACGCGTCGTAGATCGCGGCATCGACGGCGTGGAGCGACACGAAGAACGCGAGCCGCGGGGACGCCTGCCACGCTGCCGGATCCAGGTCGCGGGCGAACGCGACGGCGTTGGTCTGGATCTGGATCTGGTGCAAGGCGGGCTGGTCGAGCGCGAGCGCCAGCTCGGCCGGGAACGAAGGGCGCAGCGTGGGCTCCCCGCCGGTCATCGTGAGCGTTGCTCCAGGGAACAATCCGCCGGCGGAGAGGATGGCGTCGCGAACGACCGCGGGGTCGCAGTCCGTGCGATCCGGCGCCGAGCAGAAGGGGCAGGCCTGGTTGCACCGACGCGTGGTGCGCAGCAGGATCTCGGTGACGGGGGCG
>JAKLDZ010000516.1 GCA_022703255.1 Myxococcota bacterium
CGAGACCGACGTAGAAGGCGAACTTCGACTCACGCGGATAGGCGTCGAGACGGTTGAGGCGGAAGCCGACATCGGCGCGGACCAGGCCGAGAGGCGTGGTGACGCGCAACCCTGGGCCCGCAGTGAAGTTCCAGGTGCTGGGCGTGAAGGTCCACTTCTTCGCCTGGACGTCGCCCATGTCGGAGAAGCCGACGACGGAGAAGGGGCCCGCGAAGTTGTAGCGCAGCTCCACGGTCGCCTGGACCATGCTGAAACCGCCTACCGGGATGTGCGTGCAATCCCCTTCGGGTGTGCACTCGTCGAGAGATGGAGACAGACGCCTCGAGCCGAAGCCGCGCACGGTGTTGGCACCGCCCAGGTAGTACCTCGCGCTCAAGGGGACGCCGGGACTCGATCCATAGGGGATCATGGTTCCGCCCTGGATGCGGCTCACGAACTGCAACCGCTTCGCCGGCTTGTAGTACCCCCGCACGCCGAGCTGCCCCTTGTGGAAGTCGTAATCGCCGAAGAACGCTCCCCCCGCCATGTCGTACAAAGCCTCGAACACCGCCCCGTTCGTCGGCCTCGCGATCGAATCCGTCAGGTGCAACGTCCCCTTCAGCTCGCCGTAGCTCAGCAGATACGGATCGCTGAAGTCACGCCCGAGCTGCGTGGTGTTCCGATCGAGCGCGGGGCTGATCTCGAAGTAGTCGAAGCGCGTGAGGTAGTGGGTCAGCGAGGCGTTGAAGATGCCGCCGAACCAACGCGACGCACCGAATCGATCTCCGACGGTCCAGAACGAGTAGCCCTCGCGGATGTCGGAGGTGAACACCGGCGCCAGGGTCCAGACCAGGAACGGCTCGAGGATGCCCTTCTTGGTGAACGCAGGCTCCACCTTCGTGACCGGGCCATGACGGTCCGCGCTCCACGGGTTCGGCAGCTCCGCGTATCCCCCCACCACCGTGAAGTCGAGCCGCGTCAGATTGCCCAACAGGTTCGTGTGCGTGTAGACCGCCGTCAGACGCTCCTGCCAGCGAATCGCCTCGAACGCGATGTCCGGCCCGATCGTGATGCTCTGCGGATCCGCCTCGCTCAGCCTCACGGTGAGCACGACCTTGCCGTCCCGAACCTCCGTCGGCGGCGTCACCGCAGTCCACCGGAACACCCGCATCGCCTTGAGGCTCTGCTCCATCTGGTTCGTCACCCCGGGCGAGTACCGCTTGCCGATCGCGAACTGCACCTCACGATCGCACATGTACTGCGGAACCTTGTGCAGCCCCTCGAATCGGATCGCGCTGATCACCGCCCGGGGACCAGGGTTGACGTAGAGCTCCACCTCCGCCCGCTTCGCCCCCTCGTGCACATCGGCGCTCGCCTGCACCGCAGCCAACGGGAAGCCCCGCTGCAGCAGCTCCACACGCAAGTCGCCGATCGACGCGTTGAGCAGCGCCACCTCGAACGGGCCCGCCTGCTTCAGGCTCGCCTGGGCCTCCACCTTGCGACGCTCCGCCTCGTCGGGCTCCGCACCGTCCGCCCAAACGAACCGAAGCGACGTCACCTTCGTCGGCTCCCCCTCCTGCACCCGGATCGCAAGCGTCGCCTTGTCCGCCTCACGATCGATCACCGGGACGACCGAAACCACGCGCGCCTGGTAGTAGCCGTGCGCCCGGTACACGTCCTCGATCCCGCGCGCGTCTACCGACACCAGCGCCGGATCGAAGTAGAAGTCGCGCGTGAAGGGAACCCACGACGACTCCCCCACGTGCAGGTAGCTGAGAAGCTCTCCCTTGGAGAACCGCTTCATGCCTTCGAAGGTCACGTCGCTGATCTTGGGCTGCGGCCCTTGCACCTCGCGCAACGCCCGCGCGTGCGACGCGCAGCCCATGTTGGACACGAGCAGCGCCACGACGAGCAGCACCCCGAAGAGCTGCTGGATGGAGATCCTGCCCGGGAGCATTTCCCTGGGGCATTCAGACGTCGTCATCGGTTGTTCCCCGTACGTCGTGAGAAGCCACGACGGCGGTCATGATGCCACAGGTTTGAGGAGAATCGGAGCACTCGCGCGTGCGGGAGCTCGCGCATTCGAGGCTCACGGATGGGATGGAGACACGAGCCCTCCGCTCGGCGGGGTCACCGAGCGGCAACAGCCACGTCCCGGCACAACGACGTCAGTTGACGTGCTGGCTGAAGACGACCTCCGCCGAAGGCGCTGCCGCACCCGCATCCTTCTCCGCCGTGATCGACAGATCGAACGCGGTCTCGGGCACCGACCCCTCGAACTTCCCCTCGCGATCCTTGTCGTCATAGACAAGCGTCCCGACACGCGTCCACTGCGAGTTGGCGTCCTTCCGCTGCCAGATGACGTAGTGCTGCGTACCCGCCGCCACGCGATCCGCCGGCGCGAGGTTCAACGCCTTGATCTCGAGGAGCGTCTGGTGCTGGTCGGCCTTCACATCGGCAACGATCTTCGCGTCGGCGCCGAGAGCCTTCGGAGAGGGCACCGTGTACTTGAGCGGTCCGCCGCACGCAGCAAGAAACAGCACAGCACCAGCGAGGATGGTCTGAAGTCGGTTCATGAAGCTCTCTCCTTTGCCTTCGTTCCTGTGTGTGTGGACACGTGTTCAACCGAGACTGAGATGCCCGCGGAGCCCGCGACGGTGCGATGCCCGTGAACGTCCCCTGATGACATCCAGCTCGATGTGCAAGCGTCACGATGATGACCCGCTTCGCCAGACATTGCGAGAGGGATTTTTCCGGCATGTGGCGTGAGGACTGCTGTCCTCAGCCCCGACGGAATCCATTCCTCGACCCCTGGGAATCCTCAGCATGTCCGACGGGCGAGGACATGACTCCTCAGGGGCCTGCCAATTCTTCTGCTCCGGTCGTCTCGGACGCACCGCCCCGCCGACGCCCCCCCAGAGGCGCCTGCGCCGGGATGAATCTGGATCCGAACGACGACGCTCCCGCGCCGGATCTCAGAACCGATACCCGAGCCCCACGCCGAGACGGAAGTCCCACGTGTTCTGCCCCGCCACCGTATAGGGGAACAGAACCGGGAGGTTGGGAGCGTCGACGCGACTCGCCCAGTCGCTCTCCTGGCTGAGGTTCTTCGAAGCCCGCAGCTCGATCGGAAGCTCCAGCTTCGCTGGCAGCTCCAACGCCAGCCCCACGCCCATCGTCAGCATCGTCGAGGCCTTCGTCGACGCCTGGATGCCATTCTCGACCTGCTCCTTGTTCGTCAGGTACTGCGCGCCCCCCGTGACCTCGTTCGACGGTGAGGCCGACGAAGGTCGCACGAACTCAGGCCCCACGAAGACCGCGAGCTTGCCGAACGGCACCGGGAGGAACCCCTTGAGAAGGATCGGGATACGAATCGATTTCGTGTCCACCTTCTCGCGGATCTTCACCACGTTGTTGTAGGTCACGTTGCGGAGCAGCGTGCTGCTATCGTAGAGGAGGTCGAGCTCGAGCCCCACGTACTTGACGAACCGCGCCTCGACGTAGGCGCCTGCGCCCCAGCCGAAGCCACCCGCGTTGCCCATGAACCCCAGGCCGTCGTTCCCCGCGGGGGTGTCCGACGGCGTCGAGAACAGATTTCCGCCCGCGAAGCCCTTGGCTCCCGCCGCGATCTGCACCGGCGAATCCGCCTTCCTCCCGCCCTCCGGCTCCTCGACCTTGCCGGACTGAACCGCCGCGCCCTTGTCCCCCTTCCCCTCCTCCGCTGCGCCTTCAGCCTTGTCATCCGATGCCGGCTTCGTCTCCGCCGTCTCCTCGGCCTTCACGGACGTCGTCTGAAGCATCCACGCGACCACGGCGGCCGCCAGGCAAGCGAACGATGATGCACGCATCGGGGAACCTCCGAGCACCATGCATAGACGATGCGTCTGTCAGCATCAACGCCGCACGACCCTCCACGCCGCTGCCAGCACCACGCCTG
>JAKLDZ010000517.1 GCA_022703255.1 Myxococcota bacterium
TGCCTGTCCTGCGGAGGTGCGGCGAGCCGGTGCGACATCCAGCCCGGTCAGGTCTGCATCGACCTCGGAAGCGGGCGCGGAGCCGATGCCCTGCGCATGGCCGCCGACGTCGGTCCCGGCGGACGGGTCTACGGCGTCGACGTGGCCGCAGGCATGCTCGAAAAGGCACGCCGAACCGCCGAGCGTCTCGGCGTGACCAACGTCGAGTTCGTTCGCTCCGAGCTCGAGCGCATCGACCTCCCCGACCGCGTCGCCGACTGGCTCACCTCCAACTGCACCCTCAACCACGCCGCCGACAAGTCGAAGGTCTGGAAGGAGATCTTCCGCGTCCTCAAGAAAGGCGGACGGTTCGTCGTCAGCGACATCTACGCGGTGGATCCGATCGACGATCGGTACCGCAACGATCCCGAGGCCGTGGCGGAGTGCTGGGCCGGGGCGATCCTGCGCGACGAGTACCTGCGCTGCATCGAGGAAGCAGGCCTGACTGCGGTGCAGGTGTTGGAAGAGAGCAAGCCGTACGACAAGGGGCACGGCCGTGTGGCAAGCTGGACCCTCACCGGCATGAGGCCGGCCGGCTGTCGCTGCGGCACGGCTCCCTGATGCAAGGAGGATCGATGAAGTCCCTCGTGAAGAAGCTCAAGAAGGCGCCTCGTCCCGTCCGCAAGCTCGAGGCGCCGCGCCTCGCGCGAACCACGGCACAGTGCTGCGCCAAGGTCTCCCGCAACGTCGCGGGATGCCACGACTGACCGACGCACGGGGCTCGAAAACCAATTCGAGCCCCGATCGTCCTGGTGTCCCCCCATGACTCCCTCCCGATTCAACATCGTCTCACGCCTGCCCGACAGCGACCGGTGGCTGGTCGCGAACCTGCTCCGCGCCGAGGCCGACATCCTCGATTCCAGCGAGTATGACGCTCTGCAGCGGGGCGATGCGGCAGCCTTCCCGGAGCTCGCGGTCAAGGGCTACCTCACCGATCCCGACGAGGAGCTCAGGCTGTATCGCAAGGCCTACGCCGACTTCATCGACGGCCGCGATCGCGACGAGGTGCAGCTCTTCTTCGTGCCCGGCTACGCGTGCAACTTCGCCTGCTCCTACTGCTACCAGGACGAGTACGCGAGCGGCACCGACGCGCACGAACCCGAGCCGATCGTCGATGCCTTCTTCCGCTACGTGGATCAGGCCTTCGTGGGACGAAAGAAATACGTCACCGTCTTCGGCGGCGAACCCTTGCTGCCCACGCCTCGTGCGCGACGCTTCCTCGAGCTGCTCGTGGAGGGAACCTCGTCCCGCGGCCTCGACCTCGCCGTCGTCACCAACGGGTTCCACGTCGAGGAGTACCTCGACCTGCTGTGCCGTGCACGCATTCGCGAGATCCAGATCACGCTCGACGGGATCGGTGCGGTGCACGACGAGCGACGCTACCTCGCCGGAGGGAAGCCCACGTTCGACCGGATCGTTTCCGGCATCGACGCCTGTCTCGCGCGCGGACTCGCGGTGAACCTGCGCGTCGTGGTCGATCGCGACAACCTGTCGCGCTTGCCGGAGCTCGCGACCTTCGCGGTCGAGCGCGGGTGGACGCGCCATCCGCTGTTCAAGACGCAGCTCGGTCGCAACTACGAGCTGCACCACTGCCAGGCGTCGCCGGATCGTCTCTACTCCCGGCTCGAGCTCCACGCCGAGCTGTATCGTCTCGCGCGCGCCCACCCCCAGCTTCTGCAGTTCCACAAGCCCGCCTTCTCCTTCGCGAAGTTCCTGACCGAGCGGGGCGAGCTTCCCGACCCGCTCTTCGACTCCTGCCCGGGCTGCAAGACCGAATGGGCCTTCGACGCCTCGGGGCGCATCTATCCGTGCACGGCCACCGTCGGCAAGGACGGCGAACAAGTCGGAACCTTCCATCCCGAGGTCAGGCTCGAACGAGCCAGCATCGAGTGCTGGGAGGAACGCGACGTGACATCGATTGCCGAGTGCCGTGAATGCCCGCAGCGGTTGGCCTGCGGCGGAGGGTGCGCGTCCGTCGCGAAGAACCGGACCGGCAGGCTCCTCGCGCCGGACTGCCGTCCGGTCGGCGAGCTGGCGGGGTTGGGCGTGGCGCTGTATTCGGAATCCGAGGTGGAATGATGGGCGGAAAGATCGTGGAAATCGGTGCGGAAGCCTTCGAAGCGGAGGTGCTCTCGCACGACGGCCCGGTGGCTGTGGACTTCTACTCGACGGAGTGCCCCCCGTGTGAAGCCCTGGCCCCGAAGTTCGAGGCGCTCGCGGAGCTCTACGCGCCCCAGGTGAAGTTCGTGAAGATCTTCCGCCAGGGTGCCCGCGAAATCGCCGAAAAGCTCGGCGTCCGCTCCTCTCCGACCGTGCTGTTCTTCGATCGCGGATCCGAAGTCGGCAAGCGCCTGACCGGAGGCATCCACCGTTCCGCCCTCGTGCAGCAGCTCGACCCGTTCGTGGGCCCCGAGCGCGCCGCCGCGATCAAGTCCTCCACCCCGAAGAGCACCACGCAGTGCGACGTGCTGGTGATCGGCGCGGGACCCGCCGGGTTGACGGCCGGGATCTACACCGCGCAGGCAATGTTGAACACGGTCGCGGTGGACCTCGCGCTCGGTGGGGGCAACGTCGCCATCACGCATCAGGTCTCCAACTTCCCCGGGTTCGCCAAGCCGCAGCCCGGCTGGCAGCTCGCGCACGCGATGGTCGAGCAAGCCAAGGAAGCGGGCGTGCACCTGCGTCTCGCCTCCGAGCTCACGCGAGTCGATCTCGATCGGCTCGAGGTCGAGGTGGACGGCCACGAGACGATCCGGGCGAAGAGGATCATCGTCGCGACCGGCAGCTCTCCGCGATTGCTTGGCGTGCCGGGCGAGGTCGAGTTCCGGGGACACGGCGTGTCCTACTGCGCGACCTGTGACGCCAAGTACTACGAAGGCAAGCACGTGGTCGTCATCGGCGGTGGCAACTCCGCCGTGGAGGAGTCGCTCTTCATCTCGCGGTTCGCGCGCAAGCTCACCGTGGTGCACCAGTTCGCAGAGCTGCAAGCCAACAAGCGGGCCCAGGAGCAGGCCTTCGCAGACAACAAGATCGAGTTCGTCTTCCGCCACGAGCCGCGGGCCTTCGTCGCCAGCAACGGCAAGTGGGTCGACGCCGTCGAGGTGGAGAACCTCGAAACCCGCGAGCGGAGGCGCATCGACTGCGACGGCGTCTTCGTATTCGTCGGGATGCGCCCCAACCTGGATCTGTTCCCTGACGCGTTCGAGCTCGACGATTGGGGGTACGTCAAAGTCGATGCGGAGATGCGCACGAGCAAGCCCGGGGTGTACGCAGCCGGCGACGTCGCGACGAAGCGCTTCAGGCAGATCACGACCGCGGTGTCCGACGGGACCATCGCATCGATCGCCGTAGCCCGGGAGTTGGAGTCGGGCGCGGCGCCAGGCGCGTGCGCCTCGACATGACGGGAAGGGCAGGGGAGGCGGTCAGCTGCGATCGACCAGCATCCCGTGGAAGCCCGCGTCATCGCGAACCACGTCGATTCTTGCCATCGCAGGGACTTCCACGCGGCGCACGACGTAGTCGGGCTGGATAGGCAACTCGCGGCCTCCACGATCCAGTAGCGCGGCGAGTTCGATCGCCTTGGCGCGTCCGTACCCCAGCAGCGCGTGCATCGCCGCGCGCACCGTCCGCCCGGTGAACAGCACGTCGTCCACCAGCACGATGCGCCGGGTCGCTACGTCGAAAGGCAGCTCGCTTCGCCCGATGTGCGGCATCGGCAGAGGCACCGGCGCGTCGTCGCGGTACAGTTGCACCTTGGCCTCGCCGTACACGTTATCGCACAGCCAGGGGGCAATACGACCTTCGATAGCTGACCAGTCTGCCGCGATGAACACCTTACCCGGCGCGGGGATCAGGGACGGGCGCAACATGCGCGACA
>JAKLDZ010000518.1 GCA_022703255.1 Myxococcota bacterium
CCGGATGAGGACGCTCTGCTCGATCGGCGGCAGCTCCCCGTGCTCGAAACGAATCACGTGGTTCCCTGGATCCACCTGCAGATCCTTGCCGTCGAGCTGTTGCGCCACCACCTCCCCGTCAATCGAGACGGTGACGTCGGAGAGATCCTCGCCCTTCGCCCCCTTGGCCACGACCACGATGGAAGGCATGGTCTGCTCGACCTCCTTCAACCACTGATCGCAGTCCTTCCGAAAGAGCGGAGGGCACACGTCGCGCATGCACAGCAGGAGCTGCTTCCTCGCCTCGGCGAGCTTCCCGTCGTGCCGCAGCGTCTGCCCCTGCTCGTACGATGCGATGCACTGGGCCTTCGTGCCGTCGGGAGCTGCGTCCACCGCCGCCGAACGCGTGTGCGTTGCGACCATTGCGAGAGCGCAGAGCGCGAGGGTTGGCAGCTTTCGCATGCGGACTCCTGTGTGTCGCCTGGCCCGAGGAAATCGAGGGCCGAGTGCCAAGTTCCCGCGTTTCACCCCGACGGTCAACCGTTGCGCGAGCCTCTGCCCCCTGCCTCACGCAACAACGGGCGAGCTTCCCGCTGGATTCAGAAACACTCCGGCTTCGGGTGCCGGATGCCCTTGGCATCCACCCAGGTCGGCGGATTGCAGTTGGCTGCGGGAGGCTTC
Source organism: Myxococcota bacterium (assembly GCA_022703255.1). GTDB lineage: Bacteria > Myxococcota_A > Polyangia > Polyangiales > Polyangiaceae > JACRCQ01. The sequence goes on from JAKLDZ010000518.1 coordinate 661, forward strand.
GGCGCGATCGGTCCGGTGACACCGGGAACGCTCTTGCGCGGCGCTGGCGCCTTGGAAGCTGCCGAGGCCGACGGCGCAGGTTCCGCGGACGCGACCGGCTCCGCAACATCACCAGGCGTTGCGGAGGCGATGACGGCGGGCGAGGCGACGGGCTTCGGGGACTCGTCGACTGTGGCGCTCGGAGAGGATGATGCGCCCTCGGTGCGGGCGGGGCCCCCGCCGAAGGCCAGGATTGCGAGCCAGACGACTGCGATCACCCCGACGGCGGCGACGGCTCCGACGGCAATCGCGAGCCTCAGCTTGTCCGCTTTCACCTTCGAGGCGAAGCTGTTGGTGGTGAGCGACAAGCCGGTGTCCTGGGAGGACACCGCGCCCACGGATCGCCCCGTGTCGAGGTTCTGCGGCGGAAGCACGGTCGAGATGCTCTCGATCTCCTTCAACCGCTCCGCCCTCTCCCCCAAGGACTCTCCCGCGATCTGCAGGACCCAGTCCCCCACCTCGCGAGTGGAAGCAACCTGGGTCGAGGCTTCGATGGCCACTGCCATCTCACGCGCCGTGGCGAAACGAGTCGCAGGCTCCCGCGTAAGCCCCCGCATCACGACGGCGTCGATCGCGGGAGAAAGCCCGGGAACGAAGCGACTCGGAGGCTCGATCGTCGCGTTCACGATCGCATTCATGACCCGTGCAGGGTTGTCTCCGTCGAACAGCCTTCGCCCCGTGAGCATCTCCCATAGCACCACGCTCGCCGCATAGATGTCCGTGCGCCGATCGACCTCTCCTCCCGCCATCTGCTCCGGCGCCATGTACGAGACCTTGCCCTTGAGCTGGCCGTCGTTCGTGGTCTGGATCCGCCCCGTCGCCTTCGCCACTCCGAAGTCCAGGACGCGGGCCACCCCGTCGATTCCCACCATGATGTTCTGCGGAGAAACATCGCGATGCACCAGCCCCAGCGGCTCGCCCCGCTCGCTCAGCGCCTCGTGCGCCGCGTGCAGACCGTCGAGCGCACCCGCCACGATCCCCAGGGCAATCCGGGGAGGAACGGACGCCGAATGCGATGCTCGTACCCTACGAGCCAGCCGCGCGAGGGACTCCCCCTGCACGTAGTCCATGACCAGGAAGAGCTCCCCCTGCATCGTGACCACGTCGAGCGTGGGAACCACGTTCGGGTGCTGGATTCGGGCCGCCAGACGGGCCTCGTCCACGAACATCGACACGAAGTCCGGGTCCTTCGCGTACTGCGGGTGGAGGCACTTGATCGCAACCGTGCGCGAAAAGCCGATCGGCCCGATCAATCGTCCGAAGTAGACCGTCGCCATGCCCCCGGACGCGATCTCGCCATAGAGCGCATAGCGGCCCACGATTCGATACGGTTGCGCTCCTGGTTGCTTCACCCTCAGTCCTTGATAGCACCTGCGGCGACGACCTGGCAAAGACCCAGCGTCCCCACGGCCTCACCGAGCCCCCGCACGCCGGGAAGGGACCACGGAGGACCAGCCATGCCGCCTCCGCACCGACGTCAACCGGTCCGAACGGCAGTCTCGAGCAGGATCGCTACTTCGGTGTCGGAGGGGGAACGCAGGTCGACTGTCCAGCTCCCACCACCGTCATGCCGAGGTTCGCGTCCCGCGTGGACTCGGTGTTGGTGTCCGGGTCGTACATCGTGGTGCGGCTCGGCTCATTGGTCCAGCCGTCGCTCGACGCCGTGTAGACGTAGAACCTGCCGGCGTATCGCGAGAAAGCCCACGCGTACACGTCGCTCAGGTTGAATTTGTGGATGGTGGAGAGCTTCCAGCTCCCCTGCTCGACTTCCACGAGCTGCGTCGTCGACGCCTCGAATCGGAACAGCTTCGCGTCAGGTCCACCCGTCAGCTCCGCCGCAACGCTGTTGAACACGCCCTTCTTGCTCACGGCGAAGGAGCTGGTGTCGATCGTCGCAAGTCCGAAGTCCGGACTCTGGATGTACAGGATCTGACCGCTGGAGCTCGGCGCATCCGCCGTGAAGCCCATCCCGAGCTGATACGACAGCGCTGAGGGAGCAGGGTGCGAGTAGTTCGTCGGCGTGCAACTCGCGTTCGACGTGTCCACGAGGTACAGGTCCCCCGAGCTGTAGAACACGTAGGCCTTGCCCGCTCGATCCACCGACATCGACTGCGGCGTGCTGCTCGAGTTGCACTTCAGCATGCCGATCTTCTTGTACGCCGCCATCCCCGGCGTGTCCGGGTTGAACGAGTACAGGTAGTTCTCCTCCGTCACCAGGTAGATCTTCTTCGCCGACTCCGCGCAGTCGTCCGTCGGTGTCTCCACACTGCCGTCGATGATCCCGCCTCCCCCAGACCCTCCCAGCTCGATCAACCCGCCTCCCCCGCCTCCCTGACCCGCCCCCGCACCTCCACCCGCGGGCTCGAACATGGTGTCCGATGGGCCCGCCGAGCACGCTGCCATCACCGTCGCCCCAGCCACGCAAGACAAGACTGTCCAGTGCGATCGCCTCATGATCCCAAGAGTACCCCACAAGGGCTCTGCTTGCGAACTGGCTGCAGCCGTCGGATCACCCCGCCGCGGGTTGCACGCCTCTGCGCAGGATCTCCAGGATGCTCTCCGCCGGAATCCCCCCCTCCCGCACCACCTGCAGCGAGTCCCCGACCAGCTCCACCACCGTCGACGGCGCCTCGGGCTGAAGATCCCCTGCGTCGATCAGCAGATCCACCGTGTGGCTGAAGGCCTTGCGAATGTTCGACACCGAGTGCGATCCGGTCTTGCGCGACAGGTTGGCGCTGCTCGTCAACACCGGGCCGCCAAAGGCCTCCACGAGCCTCAGGGGAATCCCGGGCGACGGGATTCGCACGCCGATCTTCCCGAGCTTCTTCTGCCCCAGCGTCTTGAGAACCTTGGAGGGGAGCTCGGCGCTGGGCTCCAGCATCATCGTGAGCTGCCCCGGCCAGAACGCGTCGATCAGCGGCACCGCCGACGCGGGCACCGATTCCACCACTTCGGACAGGGTCTTGCGGTCGGGCACGAAGACCAGCGCCGGAGCCTTCTCCGAACGACGCTTCGACTGCACGAGCCGCATCACGGCGACCTCGGACAGCAACGAGGCCGCAATGCTGTACTGCCGTCGACAGGGGAAGCAGACGAGCCCGTCTCCGCTCAGCACCTGCGCGATCTCCCCATAGAGCCCGGGATCGGCATCCAGTGCCTGCGCCGAAATGATTCGCATCCCAACTCAGATACAGCCTCTGCTCATAGCGCGCA
>JAKLDZ010000519.1 GCA_022703255.1 Myxococcota bacterium
CGGCGATCTTCTCGCGGATGGAGGCGGGCAGGTGTTGCCAGGTGTTTTGCGCGGTGACGGTGCGGCACCACGAGAGCCCGGCGGCGGGCGGGGCATCTTCGACCGAGCGCAAGAGCTGCGTGGCGCGGCGCGCATCGTGGGCCAGCCGTTGTCCCAGATCACCCGGTCGAGGAGCACGACGCGCCCGGGCGCCTCGCCGACGTGACCGGCCTTCCAGGAGTGGTAGACGTGCCAGGTCTGGCCCGAGGGGGTGAGCAGGACGGAGCCGTGGCCCGGACCAGCCCACGCGCCTGCTGTGGTGAGAATGGGGGCCGAGGCCTTGGTGTAGCTGCCCAGCGGCGCGGAGGACTTCGCCACGCCAATGGCGTAGCTCGGGCTCGCATAGCCGTTGGCGCTGTAGAACAGGAAGTACTCCCCGCCGTGCTCGATCACCCACGGCCCTTCCACCAGCGCCCCTTCCCACGCCTTGTCGTTGGTGATCAGCGTCTTGCGCGTGCCCACCAGGGACAAGCCGTCGGCCGCGAGCTGCTGGCCGTGAATCGGAGTCGGCTTGCCCACCGCATTGCCGTCCTCCTTCCACAGCAGGTAATGATTCCCCTGCGTGTCCTCGAAGTGATTGGCATCGATGAGCCCCATCGACGTGTCGTGCAGCAGGGGGTGCCCGATATCCGTGTAGGGGCCGAGCACGTCGTCCGCCGTGGCGGCGCCAACGCTGAGCTTCCCGTCGTTGTGGCGTGCCGTGTAGTAGGCGATGAACTTCGAGCCCACCCGGTGGAGCTCCGGAGCCCAGTAGTCGCTCTTGGCCCACGACGGCTTGGACGCGGAGGGGAACACGTGGCCTTTGGACTGCCAATGGACCAGGTCGGGAGAGACGCGCAAGGGGAATGCGTTGGCCGAGTTGCCGGAGGTGCACGCCATCACGTACTGGGAGCCGTCGCGAATGACGCCCGGGTCGGGGCAATCGGAGTCGACGACGGGATTGGCAAACAAGCCGCCGCACTGGGTGTAGCGGAAGGACAGATCGCACGCGCCGTTGCCCGAGAAGTAAGGCTGCCAGCCGTTGGAGAGCGTGGCGTACGAGTTGCCCCCGGAGTTCCTGCACGCACCATTCCACGCGATCGCGCCACCCGCGTCGTCGAAGTGATCGGGATGGTTCGGCCCGGGCAACCACGCATCGCCATAGGAGACTCGCGTGCCGCAATCCTTGGGAGCCGTCGGACAGGCCTCGTAGTCGAGCGCAATGACGCACCGCCCCCGACCGGAAAAGTACGGCTTCCAACCGTTGGACAACGTCGCATACGAGTTCGCCCCGTCGAACGCGCACACGCCATCCCAGGTCACCACCCCCGAGGCAATGTCGTAGTCGTCGGGGTGATTCGGACCATGCATCCAGGCGTTGCCGTAGGTGATTCGCGTCTTGCACTCCGGAACAGCGCCGCCCGCGCCACCTGCGCCCGAAGTCCCCGCGGCACCGGCTGCGCCCGCCGAGCCTCCGACGCCCGCAGCCCCCGCCGAGCCCCCGGAGCCGCCCTGCCCGCCCGCACTCGTGTCGTTACCCGAACCATCCTTCGGCGCGGCATCCGAACGTGGAACCCCCGCCTCTGCATCCGCGCCTCCGCTCTCCTGCGCCGCATCGCCGGAATCCCCGGCCCACGTCGCGCCCACGTCGTCGTCGCCGCACGCGATCACGACCAGCGCCAAACCAGACAACAATGCCAACGCGACCAGCGAACGACTGCGAGTGTGCTGCATGCGTCGAGCATCCCCTGCGCCGCTCCGGGAGGTCAAGGGCCCGATCGAGCCAGCGTCGAAGACACGCGACGCCGATGTGCGGACAGGCGAGGTCAAATCGACGTCGGGTTGTAGCGTCGCCCCTTCGGTCGCGGCTTCGCCGGCGACGCGGTGGTCGCGGTCGCTGGGGCCGGCAAGGTGGATGCAGCGCTCGCGGTGGTCGCGGTCGCTGGGGCCGGCAAGGTGGATGCAGCGCTCGCGGACGTCGCGGGGGGAGCGGGGGGAGCGGAGGCCGTGGAGGAGGCCTCGACCGCTGGGGAGGAGGCGGTCGCGGAGGGGACGGCAGGGACCTCGGAGGTCGCGCCGAGAGAGGGCTCCGGCGCAGGGGGCGGGGCAGACACCGCAGGCTGCGCGCTCGTGACGGGCTGCGCGCTGGAGAGGGCGCGCCTGGAGAGGAAGCCCACCACGGTTCCGGCAACGAGGACGGCAAGGGACGCTGCGACGAAGACGGTGTGCCGGGCGTGACGGGGAGCGGGCGGCGCGACGCCAATCGCCTCTTGCGAAGAGGAGTCGAGCGAAGCGGTGGCCGTCGGCGGCGCTTCGGATGCCTCGACGGCGCCCGAGGAGGTCGCGTGAGCCAGTTCGGGAACGGACGGCGATGGGGGGATCACCACCTTGTCCGCGGGGCTGTCGTCCGGGGACTGCGCCTTGTGCATGGGGCGGGCCCGAACCGTTGCGCGCTGCCCTCCGGGCGCGTCGGCACCCGCACGCAGACGTCCAATGATGCCCGATACGGAACGATGCGCATCGTCGGTGTCGGGGCCGGGCGAAGCAGTGTCGATCGGACTGCTGGCGGCGTCGCGTGCACGCACACCGGTCGCTGGAGTACCTGCGGGGCCGCGCACCTCGATGAGAGCGTCCATGGCCTCGGAGGTGAAGCTCTTGCGTGCCTCGAGGCCGGCGAGCCTGTCGTCGGCATCGCGCAACGCTTTCTTGATCCTGGCGCGCTTCGACTCGAAACGTTCGGCAACCAGCGGACGGAAGAACGCGGCCACGTCCTCGTCGGTGCTGACCCGCTTGTTGCCAGGCAGCGCATGGTCGAGGACGCGGAGCATGTCGCTGGCAGTCTGGAAACGCTTGGCAGGGTCCTTCTCGAGGGCGGTCATGATGACCTTCTCGAGCTGCGCGGGGAAGCCGGGGACGAGCTTGCCGGGGCGAACAGGAGGCTTTTCCTCGACGATGTTCGCGATGGTTTCGTAGTCCACCTCGGCGCGGAACGGGTGCTTGCCGGTGGTGATGGCGTACAGGAGGGTACCGGTGGCGAAGACGTCGCTGCGGCGATCGACCTCGCCACCCAGGATCTGCTCCGGCGCCAGGTAGGCCGTCTTGCCCTTGACCGTGCCTGCCATCGTCACGCCCCCGACCCTGCCGACCGCCTTGGCAATGCCGAAGTCCACCAGCTTCGCGACACCATCCCAGGAGACCAGCACGTTCTGCGGGCTCACATCCCGGTGCACCAGGCCGACCAGCTTGTCATCGACGTCCCGCAGCTCGTGAGCGGCGTGCAGCCCCGCGCATAACTGGGTGCCGATGCGCACGCACAGGGGCAACGGAATCCCGCCCGACTTGGATGCCTCCTTGACCAGCACGTGCAACGGCTCGCCGTCGATCCACTCCATCACGATGTACGGGACGCCGTTCTCGTCGCCGAGATCGTGGATCTCCACAACGTGGGGATGACGGATCCGCGAGGCGAGAGAGGCCTCGTCGAGCAGCATGTCCTCGAAGGAGGGGTCGTCGGACAGGTCGGGCCGGATGGTCTTGATCGCGACGATCTTCTGGAATCCCCGGGAGCCTCGGAGGCGCGCGGCCCACACGACCGCCATGCCACCCGTGGCGATGGGAAGCAGCAGCTCGTAGCGGCCAAGCACACAGCCGCCCTTGATGCCGTCCGGGGACGTCGATGCGTTAAGCAAACCCTGTGATTCTCCGAGAACTGCGGCGCACCGGGAAGCGACGCGACGGCGCGCTCGAATCCCAGCAACCTATCAGGACTACCGTCCATCCCGGGATGTTGTCCACTCCCGAACCCGGGGAGAGTGGGTAGTTTACTGCGATACCAGAAGGACCGACAACGCCTTCGAGCGCCGCCA
>JAKLDZ010000052.1 GCA_022703255.1 Myxococcota bacterium
GTCCGGCGAGCCACTGTAGCTCCACCCGCGGAGCTGGTCAATCAGGTCGCTCTCTTTTCGCGGATCGCGTTGGCAAGCGCGGCCGGACCGGGTAGCATGCCGGCGTGAACGCCATGGAAACCACTCGACCCTTCGACGTCGTCGTCGTGGGTGCCGGCTCGGGCGGTGTCGCGGCGGCGATCCAGGCCGCCCGCCTCGGGGCCAAGGTCGCCCTTGTGGAGGAGACCGACTGGGTCGGCGGACAGATGACGACGGCCGGGGTTTCGACGATGGACGGCGGTTTCGGCCCGCCAACCGACACCGGCCTGTACGACGAGTTCAGAAAGCGCGTGGTCCAGTACTACGCCGATCCCGTCCGCTTCCCGCCATCGGGAAAGTCCGTCGGCACCTGCTACTGGTCCAACTCCACGACCTGCTTCGAGCCCTTCGTCGGGCAGCAAATACTGCGGGAGATGCTGCAGTCGACGTCGGTTGCGCTGACCTTGCGGCGTACGGTGACAGCCGTGCACCGCAGCGGCAACAGGGTCACGGGCGTGGTGCTCGACGACGGCCAGCAGCTCGACGCGCATGTGGTGGTGGACGCGACGGAGCGAGGGGATCTGCTGCCCTTGGCGGGGGCGGCGTATCGCATCGGACGCACGACCGGGGGGACCAGCGATCCGGAGGCGTGCATCCAGAGCCTGACGCATCTGGCGATCATCAAGCGGTATCCCAACGGGTTGCCCGCGGGGTTCTCGATCGCATCGCCGCCGCCGGGATATGCGCAGGTCAAGCCGCTGTTCGCGAGCATCGTGGCGAGCTCGGGCAGTCAGGGATTCCCCATCAACTACCCGGTCAACTGGAACTTCCACTCAGCTTATCGCGGGCTGCCCGACTCCTCGAATCCCTCCAACTACACGGCCTCGCAGTCCTCTCTCATCACCAAGACGGGAGTGAACTGGGCCAACGACTACCCGGGCTACAAGATGGTCTCCAACGTGGCCCAGTGGGTGGACACGCTGAAGATCTCGTATCTCGAGGACGCGGTGACGCGGCACGCGGTGGACTGTCAGGCGAAGCTCACGACGCTGTCGTTCGTGTACTACCTGCAGCACGAGCTGGGGCACGCGGACTGGTCCGTGGCCAACGACGAGGGCTACGACACCCCCCACAACCTGCAGTCACCGGATTGCGCCAACATCCCCCCGGAGCTCGAGACCCTCGAGCATCACCTCGCCCTGTATCCCTACGTGCGCGAGAGCCGCCGCATCGTCGCCTTGCACACCCTCACGGCCAAGGAAATCAAGCGCACCAACGGCGCGCCCACCTCCACCAACTTCGACTCGTCCATCGCCGTCGGCACCTACCCCACCGACCTGCACAACTGCGATGCAAGCTCCCAGCTCGAGTCGTCCCTCGGAGAGACCGCCGCCGACGCGTCGGGTTCCGGACCGTTCCAGGTCCCCATGGAGAGCTTGATCCCCGCGAGCCTCGACGGCCTGCTCGCGGCCGAGAAGAACATCGGCGTGTCGCGCCTCGCCAACGGCGCGATCCGGCTGCAGCCCATCACCATGTCCACCGGACAGGCGGTCGGCGTCCTGGCCGCGCTCGCCGCGCAGTCGGACCAGCAGCCCCGGAACGTGCCTGTGCTCGACGTGCAGCGCGAGCTGCTTGCGGCAAAGAGCGCGCTGTCGCGCTTCACCTATGACGACGTTCCGCTGTCGTCGGGCTCTTGGATCCACGTTCAGCTGCTCAGCACCTACGGCAACATGATCGGGACGTCGACCACCCACTTCGGGCTGGCCGACGACATGAACCGCGCGCAGGCCGCGACCCTGCTCGCGCGCGTGCTGAAGCTGAACACGTCGAGCCCCCCCGCGACGCCGACCTTCGGGGACGTGCCCAAGACGCACTGGGCGTATCCGTACGTGGAAGCGATGGCGAAGGCCGGGATCACCTCCGGCTGCCAGGCGAGCCCCCCGCTGTTCTGCCCGGACAACCCCGTGACCCGCGCCCAGCTCGTGACCCTCGCGGTCCGGGGGCTCAAGCTCGATCCCTCCACGGCACCCTCGACTCCGTACTACACCGACGTCCCGGCTTCGCACTCGCTGTTCGCCTTCGTCCAGCTCGCCAAGCAGCAGGGGTTGTTGTCCTCGTGCGGAGCATCGACCTTCTGTCCCGATGTCGCCGCCAAGCGCTCCGCGGGCGCCGAGGTCGGCTACGTGATGATGCTGAAGTGAGGCCAGGCTCGCCCCGTCGGGCACAGCGCGCGCGGCGCGACTACGGCGATCGTGGCGGCGCCGCCGAGGCCGATGCAGGGGCCGAGGCCGCGGCCGAGGCCGAAGCCCCGGGGGCCACGGGCATGTCCGTGCAGACCGCGAGGATCTTGGGGCTGACCAGGACCGGATCGAGCACGGCCTGGGGCTCGTTCTCGCGCCACTTCTGGCACGACGTCGCGGCGAGCCCCTGCGCGTCCAGCGCGACATACGCCTCCGTCAGCGAACGATGGATGTCCGCCTGCTGCGGCCTGGTCAGCTCGCCCGAGGTGAGCATCCGCGTCCCGCGAACCACCGCCTCGAGATAGCGTCCTGCGCGAACCTCCGCGAACAGCGCCGGCAGCTCGCTCGCCGCCTTGCGCTGCGCATCGCGCGCGGAGCCGGCCGCCTCGGATCGGACCAGCGCGTCGGCCTGCGACGCTTCGAGCTTTCCGGCTTCGGTCAGGGGCAGATCCGTGAGCGGCACGAGCACCACGTCGCCGCGCCGCACCGTGTGGCCGCCCACGTCGTTGTACCGATCGAGCATCCACGCGCTCTGGTTGTCCGCGAAGAACTTCGAGGCAACCGAGGGGATCGTCTCTTCCTTCTGCACGATGTACCGCAGGTTGTAGGGCACGACGATCTCGGCTCCGTCCTCCGGCGGCTGCCACGACTTGGCGTGGTTGGCCTGCGCGAGGACCTCCGCGCGACGCTCGTCGCCGAGCAGCTCCTTGGCGAGGGCGGACCAGGTGTCGCCGCTCGAGATCCTGCGATGTCCGAGGGCGGGAACCTCGAGGATCATCCCGGGCACGATCGACGTCCCGCCGCAGGCGTCGAGCTGGTTGGCATGCACGAGGATGCGCTCGTATTGGATGCGCCCGTAGATCCGCTCCGCGATGCTGGCGAGGGTCTCGGTCTTCTGCACGACGTGAGGAAACGCGTGGGCAGGGAGCGCGCAGAGCGCGGCGGCCACGCCGAGAGCTAGGGTTGCGGCGGATCGGAAGCGGTGCACGCGGGCGATGGTAGCACCGCCGAGGGCTCGGTGCGCGCGCGACGCCACACCGCGGCCGCGAGGATGCACAGCAGCGGCGCCAGCGGCATGTGGTAGCGGTCCTCGCCGAAGAACACCACGTGGACGACATCGAAGGTCAGCAGCGACCACGCGACGAACCACCCCACGGCGTCGGGCGTCGGAGACCCCGACCGCGGAAGCATCCCCAGAACGGGAATCCAGAGCGCCAGCGGCCAGAACGTGTGCGTGTCACCGGACCATGCGAGCCATACGAGCGCAGCCGTCACGAGCCACAGCGCCGCCTCCGTTCCCACCGCCTTCCACCTGCGCTCGCGCACCTGCTTCCTGCCGATCGACCCCAGGAACCCGAAGGCCGCGATCGACAGCAGCACCCTGTGGAAGGTCGTCAGCCCCTGGCGCCAGCGCACGCGACGGTCCTCCGGCCAGGCCAGCGGATCGGCGGTGCGCAGGTACTCGATCGCGAACGACTCGTGATTGAAGCTGTGGTCGAGCTTGACCGGAGCCAGGCCGATCCAACGCTTCGGGTCACGACGTATCGCCTGGAGGCCCAGGCGCGCCCAGCACCGGTCTTGCTGCACCTGGCCCGTGACGACCTTGCACCCGTCCGACGCGCGCAACGTCTCGAACCGCCCCGTGGCGCGCTCGAACGCTCCGATGGCGAGGTTCCAGCCGCCGTTGGTGGACACGAACGCGCACCCGTCCATGACCCGGCAGTTGCGCAGTGTCCACGGCACCGTGATCGCGAACGCGACCGCCGTGACCAGCGCCCCCCGCGCGATCACGTCGCGAACCGCCTTGCGCGAAGCGACGAGGTGCGAGAGGGCCAGGCCGAGGGCTGGAGCGATCAGGATGTTGGGCGGGCTGACCAGGGCAGCGAGGCCGACGACGGCGCCGGACAGGATGGCTCCGCGCACGGGGCGCCGGTGCCCATAGCGAAGCGCGAGCCAGAGCGCCGCCAGCGGCAGCACGCCGGAGAGCAGCTCGGTCATGACCAGGCCGCTGTAGACGATCAGCCCCGGGTGCACCGCACACAAGGCCGCGGCTGCGCGCGCGCGCCACGGCGACATCACGCGCAGCGACACCCGGTGCACCAGCGCCACCATCAGCGCGCCCAGCACCGCGTTGGCCACCGTCGCCGCGTGCGGACCGTCCCCGAACAGCTTGTACACCCCCGCGAGGAACCCGCTGTAGCCCACCGGGTAGTGGCACCACGGGTGCCACCGCGCCACCCCGCCGATCATCACGTCGTCGGAGTAGCCCAGCCCCGCCGCGATCCGACGCGCCCCGAAGTCGTAGTAGTGGCCGTCCCAGACCGGCTCACGGGCCCAGGCCAGCGCGACATACAAACGCGGGGCGAGAGCCGCGACCGCCGCGATCGCGGTGAAGGCCGCGTCCTGCGGCCACCTGCTGCGCTGCGCCGGGGCTTCCATCGCGATCCGCCGTTGCACCTCACTCGCGGCCGCGCGCCAGGAGCGTGTCGCGCATGCGACGGATGTAGGTTCTCACGACCTGGGCGGGGTCGAGCTTGAGCTGACGCGCCAGCAGCTGCACGAAGCCGCGCACGTAGACCTCCGCGGGCAGGTCGTCGTATCGCTCGGCCTCGAGCGCGTTCAGGTGCGCCACCGTGATCTTGGTGCGCGTGGAGATCTCCTGCAGGTCGATGCCGTTGGCCTCCCGGATGCGACGCAGCATGTCGCCGGAGAACTCCGTCTCGGGGTGCAGCTCGCGGGCGAGCTCCGCCTGCAGCAGCAGCTGGTCCGGCGTCAATCCCTGCCGCGTGTCCGTGCTCTGACGCTCGTCCTCCAGGTCCGGGAACGTCGAGATGTTGTAAGCCCGCCGACGCACCGGATCGAGGATCGTGTCGTAGGCCTCCTGGATCAACCCGAGCTCCGAGCGGACCTGGTTCTCGTCGATGAGCGACACCAGCGGCAGGCTCCCCGGCGCGAACAGCTCGCGTTGACGCTTGTACGCCTTGCGCACCTCTTCGTCCGAGGCCCCCCGCCCCACCCCGAGCACGTCGTAGAGCGTCGTGCGCTTGTCCCGAAATGCCGCCGGCGCCGGGATCGACACCCGCGTCTCCGGCGTCCCCGCCAACGCCACCACCCTTCGCGCGATTCGCTCCAGGTTGCGCGCGCTCTTCGCCGTCGGACTGTCCACCAGCAACGGCCTGCGCCGCCGCGCCGTCAGCCACGCCTGATCGTCCTGCTCCACGTGACCGACGTACTCGACGTCGATCCCCAGATAGCGCTCCGACATGCCCTGCATGTACGGGCCGAGCTCCAGGTCGTTGCGCAGGCGCGTCTGGTTCACCACCAGCTTCGCGTGGACCCGCTGCATCTGCGCCATCGCGATCTCGGCAAGCGCCGTGTCGTGCCGCGCAATCGCCCCGTGCACCTCGAGCGGTGACGGCAGCGGAGGCAGCTCGTGCAGGGAGCGCTCCAACAGGCGCAGCTTGAACCGCTCCTTCATCAACGCCCTGCGCAGCTGGCGCAGATACAGCGCCCGAAGGAACCGGTACGTCGCCTCCACCGCCGAGGGATCGGGGATCGTCACGCAAATCCCGACGTCCGCCGACAAGAACAGATCCAGCGTCGCCGGCGATGTCCCGGAGCCGAGGTGCACCAGGATGTAGTCCGCGGGCAGCGACCGGAGCCGCGTGATCCAACGCACCTTGCGGCCGGGCCGGAAAGGCGAGGCGGCCATCGGATCGTAGGCCGAGGGGAGCAGCCGCAGGCCGGGCACGACGGTCTCGACCGGGGCGACGCTCAGGCTCTCGACATCCTCGGTGCTCGCCAGCGGTGTCTTCTCCAGCCCGAGCTGGATGTGCAGGCTCGAGCCCGCAATGTCCGCGTCGGTGATCAGCACCTCGCGCCCCAACTGCGCCAGGTACACCCCAAGGTTCACCGTCAACAGGCTCTTGCCAACTCCGCCTCGACCCCCGCCGATCGTGATGATGTGACGCACACGCGTCAGATCCGCCGTGCGCCCCGCGGCGGTCCTGCCTTGCTCCTGGTCCAGCTCATCCATGAATCAGGCCGCATTATCCACCACAGTCCGCGGCGCGATCCCAGCGAGATCGTCCGCCGCTGCGGCCCCACCCCAACCTCACAGCCCCGAAGCCGGACGCACCACCCTCTTGCCGTCCCCCGTCGACGCAGGCGTCGCCACCACAGTCGCGGGCGCGCGTGCGCTCGCGACCGAGCTCTCCGCAGGCGTCGCAGTCCGACCCGCAGACTTCGCGGGGGAACCGCCCGATGGTGCAGCGGGCGTCGTCGCCGCGACAGGTGCGTCCCCGGATTGCCCCGCCACCGGCTGCGTTGCGGCGGGCGGCACCGACGGCGCGCCGTGCGCTGCGCGGGGAGGCGCCCCGGACCCGGCGGGTGGAGATGCTTCGTGAGCCGACACGTTATCTCGTCCCCGCAGCACGAAGACCGCGAACACGATCGCGACGACGACGGGCAGCGCGAAGGCCGCGACGACCCACGTCCACGGAGGCTGACGCGGTCCCGTGGCAGGGGGGATCGTCGCGATCCGCTGCCTCGAGACCGCCGGTGCCTCGGGCTGCAAACCCCCGGAATGAGCCGCGCAGGGAGGCGGAACGCTCGGGGGCGCGGCGGCCAGCGCGAGCCGCGTCGCAGCGTTCTGCTCCGCTATCGCCGGCAGCATCTCGGTGCCCGTCGGGCCCGTCATCGGTACCGATTCCATCGCCGCTGGCGTCGGCGCATCGCGATCCACAGGAACAAGCCCCTCGATCCCCTGCGTCAGCTCCGTCAGCGCGGCGTCGCTCACTCGCCTCGGAACCACAGGCCCCCGCTCGTTCACCGTCGGCGCGCCCGGCGGTCCGGCGATCGCGTGCGAGGCGACGTGAGCTCCGCGAATCGCGCTGAGATCGCCCAGTTGCCCCAGCGCAGGGTCGGGCTGCGGGGTCACGACGAGGGCCCAGGGCTCGAGCGGTTCGCCGACCGCACGGCGCAGCTCGGTTGCGAAGGCGTCGGCCGTGGCGAAGCGTACCGCAGGCGAAGGGGCACACGCTCGCGCGATCGCTGCCTCGAGCTCCACCGGCACCCCGAGCGAGGGATCGAGCGCAGGAAGCCCCTCGTCGACCTTGGCCGCGATGATCTCGTGAACGTCATCGCCCGGGAAGGCAGGACGCCCCGTGAGGGCCTCCCATAGCACCAGCCCCGCGGCGTAGACGTCGGCACGCTTGTCCACCGCCGTCCCCGTCGCCTGCTCGGGCGCCATGTACCGCGGCGTGCCCACCGTCATCCCCGCTCCGGTGATCTGCTGCGCCGGCATCGAGGCGTCGATGGCCTTCGCAATGCCGAAATCCAGGAGCTTCACGATGCCGCTGCGACACACGAAGACGTTCTCCGGCTTGACGTCCCTGTGCACCATCTGCGTCGAGTGCGCCGCCGCGAGCCCGTCGAGCGCCTGCGCCACCACCCGCACCGCCGCGCTCGCCCCGAGCTTGCCCCGGTGACGCACCAGATCCCGCAGCGTGCAGCCGTCGAGCAGCTCCATCACGAAGAAGATTCGACCATCGGACGCCGCAGCCAGGTCGTAGACCTCGACCAGGTTCGGGTGCTTGAGACGCGCGAGCGCACGCGCCTCGACCCGCAATCGCTCCTCGAGATCGCTTCGTCCGGCGAAGTGCCGGGCGAGGACCTTCAGGGCCCTGCGCGTGCCGAGCAGATCGTGCTCGACCTCGAAGACCTCGCCCATCCCCCCTTGGCCCAGCGGTCGGACGACGCGGTAGGGCGTGCCGGGGATGAGCGTGCCCGGTGCCCAGGTCGAAGGGTTGGGGAACGAGGAGTTCACGGAGGCGATTCCAGCACGACGCGGCGGCGCGGCCGGTCGATGCGAGCAGAGCGCGCCCGGCGGCCGGAATCAAGAGGAGAACGGTTTGCCGAGGCTATTCTTTGGGTGCGGCGTATGCGGCCGACATGCACGCGTACGAGTCCTCGCAGTTCGGATCCGCGCAGTCGATCTTGCCGTCCCCGTCGTTGTCCAGCTTGTCCGAGCAGTCGGCCTCGAACGGCGCGGCGTAGTCCGACTGGTTGCACACCGACGAGTTGTCGCAGTCCGCGTCGGCACAGTCCACCTTGCCGTCGTCGTCGTTGTCCTGCTTGTCGTCGCAGGCGAACTCGTACGGCGCCATGTACGCCGGCGCCGCGCACTGATTCACGCAGTCGTCGTCCGCGCAGTCCACCTTGCCGTCGTAGTCGTTGTCCTTGTCGTCGTCGCAGATCTCGAACGGCGCCGCATACTCCGCCGTCGTGCAGTTCGGCGCGCCCGCGCAGTCGTCTTCGTCCGCGCAGTCGATCTTGCCGTCGTAGTCGTTGTCCTTGTTGTCGTCACAGTCCTCCGTCGGCGCCATGTACGCCGGCGCCGAACACTGGTTCTTGCAGTCGCCGTCCGCGCAGTCGATCAGCCCGTCGCCGTCGTTGTCCTTGCTGTCGTGGCAGTCCACCTCGGTCGCCCCACCGTCCGGCCCCGGCGCGGCGTACAAAGCCTGGATGCACTCCGGCGCGTTCGCGCAATCACCGTCGGCACAGTCGATGTTCTTGTCGCCGTCGTTGTCCTTGTTGTCGTCGCAGATCTCCGACCCGCCCCCTCCGCTGCCCGCGGCGCCTTCGTCCACCGCCCCGCTGCACGCCGTCAGCCCGCACGCCGCGAGCCCCGCCGCCGGAAGCACCACCGGCAGCTTCCACCACTGGCGCCTCGGACGCTCGATGCGGCGTCGGGTATCGAGCATCTGGCAGAGTTCTTCCAAGTAAGCTTTCACGGCATCGGCATGCGGGTTCGTTGGCATGGCACAGTCCTCCAAGTGGGCAGCGTATCATGCAGCCGGTGTTCCATCGAGCAGCACACGCAAGACTCCCGACGGGGCCCCATGCGGACGCGTCGATGCGGGCCAACGCTCGAAGGATGGGTGGCATCATGTGGCACAGGCTTCGGCGCTCGGCGGCCAGAGGCGAACACCCTGCGCCTCGGTCCAGGCCGACCGAACGCGTGCGGCACGTGGGCTGCAAGCAGGCCGCACCCGACTCCGCTACACTCCTCGGACTCCCACCATGATCAAGCTCCTGCGAAAGCTCGGCTACTTCCCCAGGCTGTGCGTCTGGGAACTCACCCTCGCCTGCAACATGAACTGCCGGCACTGCGGCTCCCGGGCAGGCCGTCCCCGCGACGACGAGCTCACGCCCGAAGAGGCCCAGAAGCTCTGCCATGAGCTGGCTGCTCTCAAGTGCCGCTGGCTCACCCTGGGCGGCGGCGAGCCGCTGATGCGACGCGACTGGCCGGAGATCGCGCGGACGTTGATCGGCCTTGGGGTCAACGTGAACATGGTGACCAACGGCAAGGCGTGGGGACCGGACACGGCGGCGCTGGTCAAGGACGTGGGGCTGGAGAGCGTGGCGTTCAGCCTCGACGGGCTCGAGGGGACGCACGAGTACGTGCGTCGCTCGCCAGGGCTGTATCGCCACGTGCTGTGGGCCATCGACGAGTGCCGCAGGGTGGGCGTGGTGCCGAGCGTGATCACCACGATCAACAAGCGCATGCTGCCGGAGCTCGACGCGCTTCGAGCGGTTCTCGCGGAGCACGGGGTGCAGCGCTGGCAGGTTCAGCTCGGCAACCCCAGCGGTAACATGTCGGACAACCGCGATCTGGTCATCGACCCCGAAGACCTGCTCGACATCATCCCGCGTATCGCCACCCTATGCCGCGATCCCAAGCGCCCCAAGATCTTCCCCGGCCATAACGTGGGCTACTTCGGCGACGTCGAGGCCGACATGCGCGATCGCGGCGGCGCCATCCCCTTCTGGGTCGGCTGCACCGCCGGCTGCTCCGTGATCGGCATCGAGAGCAACGGCAACATCAAGGGCTGCCTCTCGCTCCCGTCCTCCCGCAACGGCATCGACACCTTCGTCGAAGGCAATATCCGCGAGCGCTCCCTCGAGTCGATCTGGCGCGACCGCAACGCCTTCGCGTACAATCGCAAGTTCGCCGTGCGTCAGCTCGACGGCTTCTGCCGCACGTGCGACTACGCCGACATCTGCCGCGGTGGCTGCGCCTGGACCGCCTTCTCCCATACCAGCTCGCGCTACGACAACCCGTACTGCTACTGGCGTCAGGTGAAGCTGCGCGAGCAGCGCGAGGCCGCCGCGCGCAAGGCCGAGCCCACCCCCGTGGGCTGACCTCAGGCCGGCTCGACCGCCTCCACGCGCATCGCCACCGCGTTGCCTCCGCGCCAGGTGTCCCGACGCAACCGCCCCAGGACGTTCGCTCGCGCCAGCGCGGAGATCTCCGCAGCCCGCTCCCCCATCGACAGGCCGAAGCCGTGCAACGGCTCCCCCGCCGGCGTCTGCATCTTCACCTGCAGGTGGCCCCCCTTCACCGCCTGCGCCCGCAGCACCGTCACGCCGGGCACCACCATGACCGGTGACGGGTTCGTCACGCCGCAAGGCTCGAGACGCGCCAGATCCTCGACGACGTCGAATGCGCGGTCGCCGTCGTGCAAGCGCACCTCCGCCTGCCGCGCGGCTCCCTCCGCCCGCTCTCCCCCACCCATCCCTTGCACCGCGGCGTTGAACAGCCCGCGGAACCGATCGAGCGCCTCCGGCCCCACGTGCACCCCCGCCGCTGCCTGGTGCCCGCCGAAGCTCATCGGCGCGTCCTTGCACCTCGAGAGCAGATCGTACAGACGCGACCCCGCCGGACCGCGCGCAGAGCCGCGTCCCGTCGCCCCCTCGAACGCGACCACCACCGCCGGCCGCCCGAACCGCTCCACCAACTGCGCCGCGACGATCCCCACCACCCCGGGGTGCCATCCCTGCCGCCCCACCACGATCGCCGGATCGTCGCAGAACCCCTCGCGCTCGATCTCCTCGAGGGCCTCGGCCGCGATGCGCGCCTGGATCTGACGACGCTGCGTGCGGAGCTCCTCGAGCTGCGCGGCGCCCTCCCGCGCACGCGTGGCGTCGCTCGCCATCAGCAGGTCGAGCGCGGGACGCGCGCTGCCGAGCCTCCCGGGCGCATTGAGCCTCGGCGCGATGTCGAAGGCGATCGTGTCCGAGGTCACGCCCGCGTCGAGCGCGACGTTCGCCAGGCTCGCGAGCCACCGCAGGCCCGGACGCGGCGAGCTCTGGATCATCCGCATCCCGGCCCTCACCAGCACGCGGTTGTCGCCGTCCAACGGCACCACGTCGGCCACCGTCCCGATGGCCACCAGATCGAGCCACCGCCGCACGTCGAGTCGGCTGTCGAGCACCGCACGCAGGCCTGCAGCGAGGCTCAAGGCCAGTCCGCAGGAGGACAGGTTCTTATACGGAAATGGACAGTCGGGGCGGTGCGGGTTGAGGAACGCGACGACCGGGATCGGCTCATCGGGCACGAGGTGGTGATCGATCACGACGACGTCGACTCCGGCAGCACGCAGCCGCTCGAGACGCGGATGATCGCTGGAGCCGCAGTCGCACGTGATGAGCAGCGACGGCCGCGCCTCGAGCACCCGGCTCGCGGCCTCGTCGGTCAACCCGTAGCCGCCCTCGAAACGATCCGCCAGCAGCGGCTCGATGTCCCCTCCCAGGGCCGTGATCACCTCGGTCAGGATCGCCACCGACGTGATGCCGTCGCAGTCGTAGTCGCCGAAGATCGCGATGCGCTCGCGCGCACGGATCGCCCTCGCGATCCTGTCCACCGCGGCGGCTCGCCCCGCCATCTCGTGCGGCGGCGTGAGCTGCCCCAGGCGCGGATCCAGAAATCGCCGCGTCTCGTCGTCGTCACCCCGCCCCCGACGATGCAGCACGTCCGCGAGCGTGATCGTCACCCCCAGCGCGCGTGCGAGCGCCTGGGCTTGCGGTCCAGCCGGATCAGGCAGGGCAATCATGCAGGCCGCGGCCATCGCCCGGTGCGCGAGCGACGTCAAGCGAGGCTGCCGCACGCCCCGTCACGTTGGCTGGCGCCGACGCTCGACGCAGAACGATCCAACCGTGTCGTCGATCGCTGGGTCTTCGCAACCGACTGGCCAACGCGCGCGCTTTCGGATTGAATCGAGAGCCTCCGGTCTCCCGCGACGACGTTCGGACGGTCGGAGAGGAGAGAGCCATGCGGACCCGCTACTTGTTGATCGTGATGGGCGCCGCCGCGTCCCTGGGGATGCTGTGGGGATGCGGCGATGACGACGGCGACCCGAGCGGGGCCGCCGGGCAGGGCGAAGCGGGCACCGCAGGCGAAGCGGGCGCGGCAGGGGAAGCGGGCGCCGCAGGCGAAGCGGGCGCGGCAGGCGAAGCGGGCGCCGCGGGCGAAGCGGGCGCCGCGGGCGCGGCAGGCGCGGCAGGCCAGGCAGGCGCGGCAGGCGGATCGGCCTGCGGCACGAGCCCCGCCGATCACACCGAGTGCCTCACCTCCGGCAGCATCACCTCCGGCCACCTGCCGGGCAAGGAGCAGGCGAAGACCACGTGCGCGTCCTGCCACGACGCCGATCTCGGCAAGGCTGCGAAGGACCAGTGCTACGCGTGTCACGCGGTCGACGGCACGCTCAACGCGCACACGGTGTCGATCTCCGGCAAGAAGCACATGAAGGCCGGGGGCGCGCACAGCCCTTCGAATCCCGCGTGCTCGGCGTGCCACCTCGATCCCCAGAGCCTCGGCGGCAATACCTGCGGCAAGTGTCACTGATTCCACGCGCACGAGCTCATCGACGTGCCGGAGCGGGAGGTCGCGACGCGAAGCGACGCCGCCAATCGTGTCGGGAGCACGTGCGCCCTGTCGAGGTCGCACGCCGCGACGCGCAGCGAGGTCCTTGTCCACGTGGGGATTGCGTTGTGACGGAGGGGGAGCGAATCAGCAGGGGATGGGGTGGCACCAGCCGAAGCGGTCCTCGGCGCGGCCGCGGTGGATCGCGACGATCTCGTCGTGAATCCTGCGGCTGATCGAGCCGGGCTTGCCTCCGCCGATCTCCACGATGTGACCGTCGACCATGACCTCGCTGATGGGCGAGACCACGGCGGCGGTACCGCTGCCGAACATCTCGGTGACGGCGCCCGAGTGGATGCCGGCCACCAGCTCGTCGAGGGAGATGCGGCGCTCCTGCACCTGGATGCCGAGGGCAGGGGCGAGCTGAAGGATGCTGTCGCGCGTGATGCCGCGCAGGATCGTCTCCGAGGTCGGAGGCGTGTACAGCACGCCCTTCTCGACCCAGAACACGTTGCTCGCGCCGGTCTCCTCGATGTAGCGATGCTCGAGGGCGTCGAGCCACAACACCTGATCGCAGCCCTCTTTCTTCGCACGCACCGCGGAGAGCATCGATGCGACGTAGTTCGCGCCGGTCTTGGCGGAGCCGAGGCCGCCCGGGGCAGCGCGCACCATCTCGCGCTCGACCTTCACGCGGATGCCGCTGAAGCCCTTGGCGAAGTACGGTCCGGTGGCGGTGGCGAGCACGAAGAACAGGTACGATTCGGCGGGACGCACACCGAGCGCGGCCTCGGTCGCGATGACCGTGGGGCGCAGGTAGAGCGAGGCGCCTTCGCGCGACGGGACCCAGTCCTTCTCGGTGGCGATGATCGCCTCGCAAGCCGAGATGAAGTCCGCGACAGGCATCGGCGGGATGCAGAGGCGCTCGCACGATCGCTGCATGCGCTCGGCGTGCGCCTGCAAACGAAATGCGATGATGCGCCCGCCATCCTGCTTGTGGGCCTTGAGGCCTTCGAAGGTCTCCTGCCCGTAGTGCAGCGCCATCGCGGCCGGATCAATCTTCAACGGCTCGCGCAGTACGGTCTTGCCGTCGTGCCAGCCGTGCTCTCTGTCCCACGACGCAATCACCATGTGCGGCGTGAAGACACGTCCGAAAGGCAACTCACCCTGAAGCGCAGCTTCCGCCTTAGCCCGATGAGCGGAAGCATCCCGAGGCTCGATCCTCATGGGCCCGTCATCCCGCTTCGACGCCGCGGGGTCAAGCGCTGTCAGAGGGTTCCGTGCGTGCGGGGATGCTCGCCACGCGCGCACGAGGCAGCCTGCCCCAACCCGCCACCCCGAAGCCCGAAGACCCGCACCCGCTCGCCTGCCGCCCCCGCCTCAGCGCAGGCACACGTCCACGATCTCCGTCGAGGTCGCCGCCTTCTCGATGCACTGCAGCGCCGAGGTCCCGATGCGCTTGCCCACGCAGCCGCGCAGCAGCTCGTCGCGCTTTCGGGCCTTGGTCTCCTCCCTGCGCTTCGCGATCGTCTCGGGGTCGGTCACCCCCTGCTCGCGGAGCTGCAGCTCGACGATTCGGTCTACGATCTTCTCGCAATCGGCCTCAGAAGCGCGCCGGCAGCCGCCGCACGCGATCGCGCCGATCAGGGCGATCGCCGGGAGGGACACGATGCGGACGAGGGAGGGGAGGTTCATGCCGGGCACGACCATGTCCGGTCCGGCGCGGGAGGGCAAGGGAGATTCTTGTACGTTTCTGGACGTTTGTGCAGGCCTTGCTACCCTTGAAGCATGAAGCGCGAGCGCGAAGCGGCTGACGCCAGCGGGACCCCCGAGGGATTCCTGCAGCGAGCCATCGCCGCCCGCTCCGCCGCCGCCCGCGCCCGCTGGGCCCGTCAGGGCCTCGCCTCCCGAAGCCCCCTGGACCGCACCACCCAGTCGATGCTCCTGCGCCAGCTCTACCTGGCCTGCTTCGAACAACGCGACTTCGAACGCGCGCAGGAGATCGCCGAGCAGATGGTCGAGCTCGGTGTGTTGCCCGACGTGTGCCACCACGATCTGGCCCGCGCCATGGCCGCCCTCGACGACATCGACGGCGCCGCAGGCCAGCTTCGCCTCGCCGCGCGCACCGCACCCGCCAGCCGTCGCGGCTTCCACCTGTGGACCCTGGGCAGCCTCCTGTTCCTCGCAGAACGCTACCCCGCAGCCCACGCCGCCCTGCTGCGCGCCCTGCGCTGGAGCACCAGCGATCGCCCCCTCGTCCTGGGCCACCTCGCCCTCGTCCTCATCGCCCTCGGTCAACCCCCGGCCGACCTCGCCACCACGATCGAGCAGCTCGCCGAGGCCCCTTGCGGCCAGGGCTACGGCCGCTTCGTGCTCGGGCTGCTCTGCCATCGCGCGGGACGACGCAAGGACGCCGAGCGACACCTGCGGGCGTTCGTGACACGCACCCGGGCGAGCCGTCCCGCCCTCGCGATCTCCTTGTCGGGCGAGCTGATGATGGCGGAACGTCACCTGGCCGAGCTCGACGTGAACTGACCCGGACGACGATCGGATTTCGGCTCGTTGGGTACTGGCGACCGAGGCGTCGTTGCGGCAGGCTTCGCCGCGATGTCGCACTCCAAGCGCAACGCATTCGACCGACGCGGTTGGCTCCTCGCAGCCGCGGGCATGCTGGTCGCCCTGATCCTGATCACGCTGTCGTCGACCGCGCAGGCCGGCGTCGGCGATGCCTTCACCCAGGCCCTCGAGAAGGGCCCGCTCTATGCGGCGCTCGCCGCGTTCCTGGGCGGCCTGGCCGCGAGCCTCACCCCCTGCGTCTATCCCATGATCGGGATCACCGTCGCTGTGTTCGGCGCCAAGAAGGCCCGAAGCCGATGGCACGCCATGGCCCTGTCGACCACGTACGTGCTCGGCATGGCCGCGATGTACACGCCCCTCGGCGTCGCCGCCGGCCTCACCGGAAGCATGTTCGGCGCCGTCCTCGCCAACCGCTGGGTCGTCACCGGCATCGCACTCGTCTTCGTCGCCCTCGCCCTCTCCATGTTCGGCGCCTTCGAGTTCGTGCTCCCCTCGAGCCTCACCAACCGCGCGGCCAACGTCGGCGGCGTCGGCTACCTCGGCGCCTTCCTCGTCGGCCTCGTCTCCGGCGTCGTCGCTGCCCCCTGCACCGGCCCCGTGCAGACCGGCATCCTGATCTGGATCGGCAAGACCCAGAGCCCCTGGCTCGGTGGCATGACCGAGTTCCTCTTCTCCCTCGGCCTCGGCGTTCCCTTCTGGATCGTCGGCACCTTCGCCGTCTCACTCCCCAAGAGCGGACGCTGGATGAGCTGGGTCAAGTCCGCCTTCGGAGTGATCCTCCTGGTCCTCGCAGGCTACTTCCTCAAGAACGCCTTCCCGTCCGTGCTCAAGTCCCTGCCCATCGCCTCCTGGGTCCCGATCGCCGCGATCGCCCTCGGAGTCGCCGGCCTCCTCGGCGGCGCCGTGCACCTGGGTTTCGACGAGGGGCGCGCGCGATCGGTCCGCAAGCTCGCTGCGATCGCAGCCTCCGTCGTCGGCTTCGTCGTGGCCATCGCCTGGCTCGAGATGCCGCGGATCGATCCCAAGGCCGAGATCGCGTGGATGACACAGGAGAAGGACGCCCTCGCGCTCGCGGCCAGGGAGAAGCGTCCCGTGCTCGTCGACTTCACCGCGGAGTGGTGTGCTGCGTGCAAGGAGCTCGCGCGCGTCACCTTCGTGCATCCCGACGTGCGTCCCGAGCTCGATCGCTTCGTGATGCTGAAGGTGGACTCGACCAACGACGACGATCCCGCGGTGATCGCCCTGAGCGAGCGCTACAAGGTGCAAGGGCTCCCGACGGTGATCCTGATCGACAGCACGGGCGCGGAGAAGCGCAGGTTCACCGAGTTCGTCGAGCCCCCGCGCTTCCTCTCCGCGCTGCGCGAGATCAAGTAGCCGCCCCGCTGCGCCTCGCCGTCGTACCCCCCCCTCGACCTCGCCTCCCCCCGACACCACAACGGACGAAGATCGCCGTTTTCTGGCCCCCTGCCGCCGCTCGGCCCACAATGAACGCATGGCCCGAACGAGCGGCCGTCGCTGGCACCCCGCCATGGGAACCTCGACCCTTCCCGCTCCGTTGTCCGCCCTCGCGGTCGCTCTGATCGCCGGCTGCTCGGCACCGACCCCCGATGGCGCCGCGGTCGCCTCGGGCGCGACCGAAGCAGCGCGTTCCCTGAGCGAGGCGCTGCCCCGGATCGCCAGCGAGACCCCCTCGGATCCCGCCCGGAGCCGTCCCTCCTTCGAACCCCGGCTCGTCCCTCTCCCGGTCCCCGGCTATCGCGACGCCGTCGTCGCCCTTCCCGTCGACTGGACCGAAGGACAAGGCCCGCGCCCCGTCGTCGTCGCCGTGCACGGCAACTACGACCACGTCGAGCCGTTCTGCGACGGCTGGAGCCGGATCGCAGCAGGGCGCGGCTTCGTGCTCTGCCCCCGAGGAATCCCGCGTGTGGATGCGGGGCGCGCGGCGGATCGCTGGAGCTTCGGGTGGAACGGTCGCGATCTGGAGCGGGAGATCGACGCGGGGCTGCGCGCGCTGGTGGGGCGCTACGGGGGTGCGGCGCAGACGCGCGAGGCGATCTTCGCGGGCTTCTCCCTCGGTGCGATCCTCGGCGCCGAGATCGTGCTGCGGAATCCGTCGCGCTACCCCCGCGCTGCCCTGGTCGAGGGCGGTGGCGCCACCTGGTCACGCGACACGGCACGTCGCTTCCACCGCGGAGGTGGACGCAAGCTGCTCTTCGGCTGCGGCCACGACGGGTGCGTTCGCGACGCCCGCCCCGGCATGTACTGGTCCGGCGTGATGGGATTCGAAGCGCGAACCGCCTTCGGCGGCAACGTCGGACACACCTTCCAGGGAACCGTCGGCGAAGAGCTCGCCAGGCAGTGGTCGTGGCTCACCGACGGCGACCCCGCCTGGGGCGTGCCGTCCCCCGAAGAGCTCGCCCGCCTCCCCGTCGCCGCCTCCGATCCCAAGTCCGACACGGCCGCCCGCGACAGCCGCTGATCGCGCCCGCGTCAGAACCAGCCGAGCAGCGACATCCCCGTCGCGCTCCCGCCCGTGGGCACGACGATGACCCGCGCCGGAGCCGCGTGCTCCCGATTTGTTTCGTCACCCGAACCACGAAACCCCCGGCCGACGCTCCAGCCGATCGCCTGGCCGATGAGGGCGCCGGCGACGACGTCCGACGTCCAGTGGTGTTGGCCGTTGATCATGCCCAGGCTGATGCCCGCGGCGACGGGGTAGGCCACCCACGGGATCCATGCGCGGGACGGCGAGGCCGCGGTGAGCGCGGCGGCCATGGCGAAGCTGGTGGAGGCGTGACCCGAGGGCCAGGCCCACCCCTTCGACAGGTCCGCCGGCAGGAAGTTGAACTCCCGCGCGTACTCCGGGTGATCGAGCCGCGCAGGATCCTCCGGGTGCATCCCGTGGTTCGGGAACGGGCGCCCCGTGGCCCACTTCAACGTCGCGGTCACCGCCATCGCCATCCACGCCGCCTGCGTCGCAGCCGCGCCCGCTGCCGCCAGCTCCCGATCCGCGGTCGCCAT
Source organism: Myxococcota bacterium (assembly GCA_022703255.1). GTDB lineage: Bacteria > Myxococcota_A > Polyangia > Polyangiales > Polyangiaceae > JACRCQ01. The sequence goes on from JAKLDZ010000052.1 coordinate 18,559, forward strand.
GCCCGTTGCCCACAGCGCAGGCCCGAGACCGATCGGCAGCGCGTAGCCGCCCCAATACGACGCCTCACCCCAGGCGGGCACCTCGGCGTGACGCGCGGTGTTCACGCGGACGTGCCAGTCCTGTCCGCTCGCGGACAGGGCGTAGGTGGTGACGATGGCGCTGCCGTGCAGCAGCAGGCGTGGTCCGGTGAGCGCGTCGACGAAGTTGGCGCCGACGCGATCGAGCGGTGAGGGGCGTGGCGGGGCAACGCGTTTGGGAGGGTCGGCAAGGGCCGACGAGGTCCCCGCCGCCAGGGCGAGACAGGCTGCGACGGCGGGGAGCGCGAGGCGGGGGCGCATGGGTGCGCGGGAGGCGTCAGCCGAAGGTGATCAGCGGCTTGTCGTAGTCCTCGGGCGGCACGTACCCCATCAGCGAAAGCAGCGTGGCCGCGATGTTGGACAGGCCGGGCTTGTCGACGTTGGCGAGGCTGTACTCGCCGTTGAACAGGGGGTCGTAGATCGCGAACGGCACGGGGTTCAGCGTGTGCGCGGTCTTGGCCTTGAAGTTCCCCTTCTTGTCCTTCTGCAACGCACCCTTCTTGTCCACCTCGTACATCTCGTCGGCGTTGCCGTGATCCGCGGTCACCAGCAGGATCCCCTTCGCCTCCCGGATCGCCTTCATCAGACGCCCCAGTTGCAGGTCCACCGCTTCCACCGCCACGATGGTCGAGGCGATCACCCCCGTGTGCCCCACCATGTCGCCGTTGGCGTAGTTCAACCGCATGTGACGATACCGCCCCGTGCGCAGCTCCTCGATGAACCGATCGGTGATCTCCGCCGCCTTCATCCACGGCCGCTCGTCGAACGGAAGCAGATCGCTCGGGATGCACACGTACTGCTCGACCTTGTCGTCGAACATCCCCGAGCGGTTGCCGTTCCAGAAGTACGTCACGTGCCCGAACTTCTGCGTCTCGCTGATCGCAAGCTGACGCAGCCCGTTGCGCGCCAGGTACTCCCCCACCGTCCGCTCGATCTCGGGCGGCGCCACCAGGAACCGCTTGGGCAGCATCAGATCGCCGTCGTACTGCATCATCCCCGCGTACATCGCGTCGGGCCGACGGCCGCGATCGAAGAACGGGAAGTCCGCGTCCTCGAACGCGCGGCTGATCTCGATCGCCCGGTCGCCGCGGAAGTTGAAGAACACCACCGCGTCGCCGTCGCGCACCGGACCCACCGGCGCGCCGTCGCGCTCCACCACGAACTCCGGCTGGTTCTGATCGATGAGGCCGGGCTGCTCCGCGCGGTACGTCTCGATCGCCGCGCGCGCCGACGGGAACCTGCGCCCCTTGCCATGAACGTGCGCGTTCCAGCCCCGCTCCACCACACTCCAGTTCGCCTGGTAGCGGTCCATCGTCACGAGCATGCGCCCGCCTCCCGAAGCGATCGCGTAGGTGCGATCCGGCTTCGAGGAGATCTCCGCGAGCAGCGCCTCCAACGGCTCGAAGTACTGCAGTGCGCTCGTCTCCGGCACGTCGCGACCATCGAGCAGCGGGTGCACGTACAGCTTCCGCACCCCCTGCTCGTCCGCACGCCGGATCATCGCGAAGAGATGATCGATGTGGCTGTGCACGTTGCCGTCTGACAGCAGCCCGATGAAGTGCAGCGCGCTGCCCGCGCCCACCACGCGCTCGATGAGCTCGAGCCAGGTCTTCCCGCGGAACAGCGCCCCTTGCGCGATCGCGCGCCCCACCAGCTTCGACCCCTGGTCGAACACCCGCCCCGCGCCCAGCGCGTTGTGCCCTACCTCGCTGTTGCCCATGTCGTCGTCGCTCGGCATCCCCACCGCCGTGCCGTGGGCGCGCAGCGAGGTGCTCGGATGACCCGACAGCAGCCGCGTGAGGTTCGGAGTGCGCGCAAGGCGCACGGCGTTGCCTTCGGTGTCCGCGCCGAGCCCGACGCCGTCCATCACGCAGATCACGACGGGACCGGGACGGGGCGAGAACGCGGGATTGCTGGGGAGTGA
>JAKLDZ010000520.1 GCA_022703255.1 Myxococcota bacterium
AAGGCGAAGTCCTACCTGTACCCGCAAGAGGACCGAAAGTTGATGGGGTGCAAGGTGATCGAGCTCCCCTATCGCATGCTCTACGGTGTCCTGGACCGCGAGGGCATGCGGCTTGGCGAAGCGGTCGGGCTTCGGTGGGCGGACTTCGACCTCGACCGCGGCGTCATCCGACTGGACGAGAACAAGACGGACGACCCGCGCGCGTGGGCCCTCGACCCCGGAGTCACGCAAGCGCTGGCGAAGTGGCGCAAGCTCCGGAAGGACGAACCGACCTCCGCGCTTGTGTTCGTGCACCCCGACGGCACACCGCACAGCGTGCGCAACGATGGCCTCTCCGCGTTGTTCCGAGACGTGCACGTGAAGCAGGCGGGGATCACGCGGCCTGAACTGTTCCTGCGCAGCAAGTCACGGCTGCCCCTGCGCGTGCACGACCTGCGAGCAACCTTCGTCACCCTCTCGCTGGCGAACGGCAAGACGGAGTCATGGGTCGCCGACCGCACGGGGCACCGCTCCTCGCAGATGATCAACACGTACCGGCGCGACGCGCGAACCGCGGCGGAGCTCGCCCTCGGACCGCTGCTACCCCTCGACCAGGTCATCCCGGAGTTCAAGAAGCGGAGCGGCAGGGCGGCGGACGGTGGCGACGCACCCCCCAAGGAACGTGCCAAGAATATCGTCCCGATATCGTCCTCGTCCAAACGGCGATGTTCGAAAACCTCGGTGGGCCAAGAGGGACTCGAACCCTCGACCGACGGATTAAAAGTCCGCAGCTCTACCGACTGAGCTATTGGCCCGACAAAGTGGAGCGTCTTGTGCCACAAGTCGCTGCGCCTGTCGACAGAAAGCAGGGGCGAGCGACGTGCCGGCCGGCCCCCGTGCCTCGTCGCGACCAGCGCGCTCTACGTTGCCGCGTGCACCCCGCTCGGAGTCCGAGGACCGGCTGCTTGCGATCCTGCGAAGCCTTCGCGGGACGCCCGGTTGCCCGCGTCGACGGTGCTGGTATCTTGATTGAGGTTCTCCCTGTGAGGTCGGGTCATGGCGCGCATTCGAATGGCACGTGCGTGGATCGTAGCGGCGACACTTCTGCCGGCCTCGTGGGCCGGTTGCGGCGGCGACGAGTTCACCGCAGCTCAGCCCGGGACCGGGGGAGCAGGCGGCGCGGATGCGTCCACCGATGCTCCCTCCCAAGGCGGCAGCTCGGGTGCGGCCGGCAAGGCCGGGGCCGCGAATGGCGGCGCGGCGGGCGCGGCGGGGACCAGCACGGGCGGTGCGGCCGGTGAAGCCTCTGGAGGTGCAGCTGGCGAGGCCGGTGGTTCCACAGGCGGCTCCGCAGGCGCGTCGACCGGTGGTGCGGCGGGCTCCGCGAACGGCGGTGCCGCGGGGGATGCGACAGGGGGTGGCGCAGGCGCGGCGGGCTCGGCGAACGGTGGTGCTGCGGGCTCGGCCAACGGTGGTGCTGCGGGCGCTGCGACAGGGGGTGCCGCAGGTGCGGCGGGAGGAGGCGGCTCCGGCGGCGGATCGGGCTGTGCGGCGACGGAGGAATGCGCCCCTGTGCCGAGCGGCGGCTGGGGGCAATGGCAGCTCGTGTCGTGGTTCGTCGAGGGAGCTTCCGGAACGTGCGCCGGTGGGCTCGACATGCGTCACGCACCGGGCCTCTTTCCGCCTCCCCCCAAGTGCACCTGTACCTGCGGCGAGATCAAGGGGGACTGCCAGGCCGCATTCGCCTGCGCTTCGCCCTCCGGCAGCGGATGCGCGGGCGGCGCCTACAGCAAGGCGACCCTCTCCAGCGAGTGCCAGGACCTGTCCGTCGATGCGATGTACGGCTTGTGCGGCGTCGGAAACGTCGGCGCTGTCGGGACGTGCGATCGCGGCGCCACTTCTTTGTACGACGACATCGCCCCGCGCCTCGGCGAATGTGCGGTGTCGCAGCCACCATCGTGCAGCTCGGGTGGGCGTTGCGCCGCAATGAAGCCCACCGGCGCGATCGGGGGTCCCTGCATCCGTCTGGCAGGGGGCACCGCGCTGGACTGCCCCGCGCCGTACACGGAGCGCCATGACAGCTACCTGATCGCCGAAGACAAGCGGGTGTGCGCCGTGGGCGACGACAACACCGGGTGCACCTGCAAGGTCGCAACGGGGACCTGCGCGAACACGGACCCGAACTCGCCGGGCCATGCGCTGCTGACTCAGGGCGGCTGCACGAACTCCTTCACGCAGGTCATGCTGACGCCCGGATGGAGCTGCAAGCAGCTCGGCTCCGGGGGGGGCACGACCACCCTCTACGGCGCGAAACTGAAGAACTTCACCCCGACCTTCTCCGTCTCATCCTGTCAGACCAACGGCTCGCCGTCCGTGTCCGGCGACATCGGCTGGGATTCCGCCGAAACGCTCTGCTGCATGCCCTGAGCGACACCTCGAGCGGGGTCTTCGTCGTTCACGAGCCCGCCCGCGGTGGTGTCACGGGCATCCTTCGCGATGCACCGACGAGCCGAGAGTTGCAGCCTGTCTGATGCCGCGACCTTGTCCGCGGCGACAGCGTCGGAGTACGCTCCGGTGCGAATGTCCCTCGCTGCCGTCCTCTGCCTGTTCGCCCGTCATCGCCGCACCCTGGTCTCCGCGACGACTGCCCTCGCGCTCGCGTCGCTCGGAACCGTGGGTTGCGCGGAGTGGTCGGCCCAGGGAGAGGCGAATGCATCCGGGCGGAACGGCCCCTCGCCCGAATCCTCACGCCCGGCGCGTCAGGCAAGAAGCTGCCCCAAGGGGTTCGGCGATTGCGATCGCGATCCGACCAACGGCTGTGAGACCCAGCTCGAGCCGTGGGAGACGGAGTGCTCGCTCTGCGAGCCGGCGTGTCGCGACGGAATGGTGTGCCGGAGCGGCGTGTGCCGCGATGCCGACCCGCCCGTCAAGCTCGGAGCCGGCAGCGATCACACCTGCGCGCTGCGCAGATCCGGTGCAGTGGTGTGTTGGGGGGACAACAGCTACGGCCAGCTCGGCGACGGGACGACGGTGGGGCGTACGCGACCGGTGCGCGTGAGCGGACTCAACGACGCCGTGGATCTCGCGGTTGGGGATCGCCACACCTGCGCGGTGCGAGCTTCGGGAGCGGTCGCCTGCTGGGGCGACAACTCCTCGCGCCAGGTAGGGCACGACGCGGGGACGGAGAGTCCCCTGCCCGCTCCGGTGCCTGGCGTCCGCGAGGCGGTGCAGGTCACCGCGGGGCAGGTGCACAGTTGCGCGCTTCTCGCGAACGGCAAGGCCACCTGCTGGGGCTCGAGCGAGAGTGGGCAGCTCGGGGACGGCAACGTGGACGGTCGGAGCATGCCGCCGGTCCCGGTGCACGCGATCGGGATGCAGCTCGTTCAGCTCTCCGCATCGACGACGCACACCTGTGCGCTCAACAGGATGGGACAGGTCACCTGCTGGGGGCGCAACGATCGCGGACAGATCGGCGACGCGACCTCGTCGGCGCACCGTCCTTCTCCGGTGCTCGTGCGCGGGCTGTCGCAGGTGACCCAGATCGCGTCGGGGCCTTCGCATGGCTGCGCGGTGCGAGTGAAAGGCGACGTGCTGTGCTGGGGCTCATCGGAGGGCGCCGCGAAGGACGCCGGCAAGCCCGTGGCGATCGCCGGGTTGAGCGATGTCGTGCAGATCGGCGCCGGCGCGAGCCACACGTGCGCCCGCACGAGCGACGGCAGGGCCCTGTGTTGGGGCTCCAACGAGCATGGGCAGCTCGGAGTCGAGGGCAGGTCGCGACAGCTCCAACCTGTTCCCGTCGCAGAGCTCCAAGGGGTCGCACTGATCGCGGTCGGACGTCGTCACAACTGCGCTTTGACCGAGGCTCGGCAGGTCGTGTGCTGGG
>JAKLDZ010000521.1 GCA_022703255.1 Myxococcota bacterium
GTTCATCGCTGGCCCTGCTGACCGACCTGTACGAGCTCACCATGAGCTACGGGTACTTCAAGAGCGGCATGCAGGACACCGAGGCGGTGTTCCACCTGTTCTTTCGCAAGCTGCCGTTCGATGGGGGGTATGCGATCGCGTGCGGGCTCGACGACGCCTTGGAGCTGCTCGAAGGGTACCGCTTCGACGACGCCGATCTTTCGTATGTGGCGACGTTGCGGGGACAGGATGGTGAGCCTCTGTTCGACGACGCATTTCTGCGTTGGCTGGGGGAGATGAAGCTGACGATCTCGGTGGACGCGATCCCGGAGGGGAGCCTGGCCTTCGCGCACGAGCCTTTGCTGCGCGTGCAGGGGCCGATCGCCCAGTGCCAACTGGTCGAGAGCGCGCTGTTGAACCTGGTCAACTTCGAGACGCTCGTGGCGACGAAGGCGGCGCGCATGTGCAGCGCGGCGGGCGGCGAGCCGGTGATGGAGTTCGGTCTGCGTCGCGCGCAGGGGATCGACGGCGCGATCTCGGCGTGCAGGGCGGCGTACGTGGGAGGGTGCGTGGGCACGAGCAACGTGCTCGCGGGCAGGCTGCTCGGCATCCCGGTGATGGGCACGCACGCGCACAGCTGGGTGATGTGCTTCGACACGGAGCTCGAAGCGTTCGAAGCCTACGCCCGCGCGCTGCCCAACAACTGCATCTTCCTGGTGGACACCTACGACTCGCTGCAGGGAGTCCGCAACGCCATCCACGTCGGACGCACGCTTCGCGAGCGAGGACATCGGCTCCTGGGGATCCGGCTCGATTCGGGGGACCTTGCGTGGCTGTCGATCGAGGCGCGCAAGCTCCTGGACGAAGCGGGGTTCCACGACACGTTCATCGTCGGGAGCAACGATCTCGACGAGCACCTCATCGAGAGCCTGAAGCGGCAGGGGGCACAGCTCAAGGTGTGGGGCGTCGGCACGCGGCTGGTGACGGCGTTCGACGAGCCGGCGCTGGGCGGCGTCTACAAGATCACCGCGCTGCGCCGTCCGGGCGGAGAATGGGAGGACCGCATCAAGCTCAGTGAGCGGGCGGTCAAGACCAGCGTGCCGGGCATCCTGCAGGTGCGGCGATTCCACGGGCCGGATGGATCGCTGATCGCGGACGCGATTCACGATGTGCGGCACGGCGTTCCCGACGGCTGCACGATCGTGGATCCCAACGACCCGACGCATCGCAAGAGCATCTCGTCGGGAACGGCGTGGGAGGATCTGCTCGTGCCCGCTTTTCGCGACGGCCGTCGGGTGTTGCCGGAGGCGCCCCTCGCGGAGCTGCGCGCACGCACGCTGCGTGAGCTCGGGCGCTTGCATCCGGGGAGCCGGCGGTTCGCAAACCCGCACGAGTATCCAGTGGGACTCGAGCGTGGCCTGCACGACCGCAGGATGGATCTGATCATGAAGTGGAAGAGTTGAGTTGGACAGAGTGGGAGGGGGGTACTGCGAGGATCCCTCGCCATGGCCCATGCAAGCAGGACCTCACCCAGCGAGGCGCTCGAAGCGGGTCAGCCACCGACCCGGGATGGGCGACTGCATCCGCCAGGTGATGCTCATCGGTCGCGATCCGACATGGCTCACGTAGTGGACCGGGCCCAGGTAGGTGTAGGCGAGGTCGTGGACGGTGGAGCGTACGAAGAGCAGGAATCGCCAGCCGTTGCGCTCCTGCTCGACGTAGCGCCTTCCGGTCGGGCTCTCCGGGCTCACGCCGCTCTGGCTCTGCCAGTGGAACAGCTCCGCGCTGATCGCGTAGTCCTCGTAGCTGGTCGTCGGGGAGAAGCGCTTCTCGGACTTGTCGAGCGTGACGAAGAGCAGCTCGACCTTCTCGCTCTCGATGCGGACCACGCCCTCGCGTGACGCGGGCTTCGCGACCTCGGTCCATCTTCCGATGGCGGTGAGGATCTCGCGACGGTGGTAGCGGCGGTGGAGGCTCAAGGGCCATTCTGCATCGGGCGGCGGCGGAGCGCCGGCGAGGGCGATGCGTCCCTGGAGAACCTCGCTCAGGGCGCGCAGATCGGACGCGATTGCGGGGTGCTCGCGAAGCATCTCGAGAAATGCGTCGGCCGTCAGCTTCTCGTCCGCGTGGTCGAAGAGGAGGTAGGCGAGCATCAGGACCCGGCGCTGCGTGAGTCGATCGTTCGGAACGCGATCGAGCGTACGGAACAGCCGGAGCCGCTCGGGGTCGTCGACGTGCAGCAGGTGTCGGAGCCTGCCGCGGAAGTCATCCTCGCGGCTCCCCTCCGCCGGCACCGGGAGGCCCGCTGCTCTGCGAAGGCGCGACCAGCTCAGCTCCTTGGTGAAGACCTCGCCGGGATCGCGGCCCGTGTCGTCGAGGTAGTCCCGCAGGCTGACGTCGGAGCCGAGCCGTGAGGCAACGGTCCGCAGCTCTTCGACCAGACGGGACATCCCGCCGCGCAGGGTGCGCTTGAGGCTCTGGAGGATCTGATCGCGCGCGACGCGATCGAGAGACAGGTGGCATCCGCTCGGGAGAGTGGGGAATCCCTGGTCCACGGCGGCTTGAAGCGCACCGCGGGAGATGCCGGTGAGCGCGGAGAGGGGCTTGTCGAAGCGGAAGTCCTCGCGGTGCTGTCCGATGAAGTCGAGGACGAGGCAGCTCTCCTTGCCGTGAGCGATGCGCAGGCCTCGTCCCAATTGCTGGAGGAACAGCGTGGCGCTCGACGTGGGACGCAGGAGCAGGAGCGTGTCGACGAAGGGAAGGTCCACGCCTTCGTTGTAGAGGTCGCAGGTGAACAGGACGTTGACGTCGCGCGCCCGGAGCTTTCCCGGCGCCTGGTCGCGCGTGTCGCGATCCGAGCCGCCGTGGACCGCGAGGGAGGGAATCCCCGCGTCGGTGAAGCGTTGCGCCATGAACTCGGCGTGAGGCACGCTCACGCAGAACCCCAAGGCTCGCATGCTGCGCAGGTTGCCGACGCGTCGCGCCGTCTGCTCCAGCACCAGCGCCGCTCGGGCGTCGTTCCCGGTGTAGAGGTGCTCGAGCTCGTCGGTGGCGTAGGTTCCGCGACTCCACCGCACGCCCCGCAGATCGGTGTTGTCGCTGATGCCGTAGTACTCGAACGGCACGAGGAGCTGACGCTCGAGCGCGTGCCAGAGCCGCAACTCGGCCGCGACGCTCCCGTCGAAGTCGCTCAGCAGTGATTGCCCGTCGGTGCGCTCCGGTGTCGCGGTGAGCCCCACCAGCAGAGCTGGCCGGATGCTCTCCACGACGGCCCGATACGAGTCCGCGGGTACATGGTGGCACTCGTCGATGATGACGTGGTCCCAGTGGTCGGGACCGAGCCGCTCGAGCATCCGCTGCGTGTTGAACGTGTGGACAGTCGCGGAGCTCGCGAGCGTGGGCCTCGGTGAAGAGGTGTTCGAACAGGCGCGTGGGAGGCACGAAACGGGGAGCATACTCCCCGCTACTTGGTGTCGCACGCCTTGCCGAGCAGGTTCTGATTGTAGTCGAGGAAGGTCACGCACTGCATGCCGGCAGGGCAGGTGTCGGGGTTGTCGGTGCACGCAGGACCGCGACATTGGTAGCGCACGCACGTGAGGCCGCTCTTGCACGGTCCCTTTCCATCCTCGTGCGGGCAGTAGCCCTCGCATGCGCAGTACGCACCCATCCCCGGGAGGTCCGCGTCGGTAATCGGGCAGAAGGAAGGCTTCTGCATCAGACCGATGCGTGAGCAGAAGCAGTCCATCTCCTCCTGCGTGAGGCAGATGCCGTCGTCCGGTCCCGGATGCCCAGCGAACAGGGGGCCGAAGCAGGTCTGGTCCGACGCCCCGCATGCTGGTGCGGCGGTGGAGCAGGCCCTGTCCGGTGGACC
>JAKLDZ010000522.1 GCA_022703255.1 Myxococcota bacterium
TGCGTGAGCCCAGCCAGTTCCTCCCATCGCTCGGCGCCGGTCGTGCCGAGCAGATCCTGCAGTGCTCTGGCGCTGCCGGCTTCGTCGAGGACATCCAGTCTGGGCGACAATCCCATCTGGAGCGCGTATCGCGTGAGCAGTTGATGTCCAACGCTGTGCACCGTCCCGATGACCGCAAGCTCGAGTCGCTCGGCCTTTTCGAGCCGCTGCGTGGCGGTCAGCTCCTCGGCATTGAGCAGCCGCTGCTGGATACGTCCCTTGAGCTCGGCGGCAGCCTTGGTGGTGAACGTAGTGGCGACGATCCGTGCCGGGTCAAGCCCTTGGACCACCCGTTCCGAGATGGTCTCGCAAAGACTGTAGGTCTTGCCTGAGCCCGCGCCTGCGCGAACGACGGTGAGAGTGCCCATCACGCCAGCTCCTTTGCTCCGCACAACAGCGCGTAGTTGCAGTACCTGCAGCAGCCCTGCTCCTCCCCCTTCTTGAGACCGGACTTGAGCACGAGCTCGGCGCCCTCTGGCCATTCCTCCGGGTCCTGCAGCGGACGCGCGGGCACCGGCTCTCCCTTCAACCAGCCTTCGGACCTCTTGAGCGCCCTGTGGAACTGGGCGTAGACCTCCTTGACGGACGGTCCATCCAGCACCTCTGCGTGCTTTCCGCCCTCGAGTGGAGTGCCGCTGGGAGTGAAGAGCCGCGCTTCGGAGAGCACGAGGTAGGCCACACCCGCGACGTCCTTCGCGGTCTCCTGCCCTCGCGCATGGGCGTACGTCGCGAGCTGCGTGGCCCGCCCCGCCTTCAGGAGCTCGGGATACTTGTTGCGTCCCGCGTACTTGAAGTCGATGATCGACTCTTGCCCCTCCTTGTTGCACACGAGGCAATCGATGTATCCGGTGAGGTTGCGCTGATCGATTGAGCCCTTGACCTCGCACTCCATCGCAACGACCCGATAGCCGCCTTCTTGCAAGGCCTTGACGAACGTGCGGGTCGCACCGATCAGCTCCCTGCGCAACTGGATGCGCTCCGCGATGCGCGTGGGCTGCGCGATGGGGGCAGCGTCGAGCGGCAGCCGCTCGTCGAAGACCCGCCCCACCGCGGCGACTGCCTCCTCTTCGGAAGGGAGCGGCTTGCCATCACCGAAAACCTCTTCGAGCACCGCATGACAGAAGGTCCCCTTGAGCTGGAATGCGTCGGGGAGCGTCGCAATCGGGCTGGGATACAGCTTCGCTGCGTACTCGAATACCCATGCAAGCGGGCAGGCGAGGCGCTTTTCCAGCTCGGTCGCGCTGCTTTTGTCCCGGTCCTTCAGCAGCTTCGCAGGCACCTTCCACACGGCGCGGGCGGGCTGTGCGGGGTCGATCGGGGCGTCGGTCTGACGCAGCACCCACGGCGCGATCTCCTTGGTGTTCTTGCTGGTGAGGAGCTGGTCGAGGGCCACGGCCTTGTCGGTCTTCGTCTTCTCGAGACCCGAGAGAATCTGCAGCCACACCGGGTGAGGCCGTTGGTTCTGATCGTCGGGGAGCGAGACGGCGAGCAGTGCCCCGCCCACGCGGCTCAGCCCCACGCGCTCTGCTCGCCGCTGCGAGGCTGTCCACGCGCTGCCGTCATCGAGCTCGATTCCGCGGGCGCGCAAGGCCTCGCGTTCCTGGTGAGTCCAGCGATGGCCTCGGCCGTCGTCGCAGGCCAGGCCGAGCCATACCAGACGCTTGCACTCTGGCACGTCGGCCAGGCTCGCTACGAGGATGGGACCACGGGCCCCTTCCGCCAACGGCTGCACGGTGACTCCGGACGCCATGGCAGAATCGAGCATGCGCGCGAGCTGCGGCTCCGATACCTCTTCTCCGCGGCCCTCGACCAGCTCCCCGAGCGTCGCAGCCTGTCCGGCGGCCAGCCTGAGCGCTGATGCCAGGACCGGATCGAGCCCGTCGAGTGCGGCGTAACCAGCCGCCCACTGCGCTACCCGCGAGCAGCAGGACTTGACGAGCTGATGCGGGAGCGGCTTGCCCCACGGCGCGCGTTCGATTCCAAACCACTTCTGGATGCGTTCGGCGGCCTTCTGCCCCTCTTCTCCCTCGAGCGCAGCGAGCTCCTTGACGGCTTCTTCCCAGGCCCTGCTGCCGAATCCGGGTTGCTGGCCGAGCGCGTCGGCCAACTTTCGCCCCCACCTCGGCTTGATCGGGCCGACGGGCAGCGAGAGGAAGTCGAGGAGAGTCGAGGGATCGACAGGACTCCAGCAGAGTCTGAGCACCAACGGGAGCACCTGCAGGGCCGGGTGTTCCCTCGTCTTGATACCAGCGCCCATGGTGGGGAGTCCGAGACGCTCGAGGACTCCGTCGAGCTGGACCGCAGCGGTCGGGTTGGCGCAGCAGACCACAGTCGAGGCGAGGTTGTCTGGATCGGCGGCGAGGCACGCGCCCACGGCTTCGCACGCTCCGACGATGCTCCGGGTCCCGATCCAACGCAGCGATGCATCGGGCTGAAGCGGGCCGGTCGAGCCGTGCAGGCAGTGCGTCTGTGCCTCGCGCAGCGCGCTCTTCGCGGGCGCCCGTGGAGTTGCAGGGACGGGCTGCCGCAGGTTGAGTCTCGCGAGCAAGGGGCGCCACTTCAGCGGCCATGACTCGGGTGCGTCCTCGAGGAAGCACTCATGAGGCGGGAGCACCTGTCCCTTGTCGAGGGCGGCCAGGATCGCTGTGAGTCGATCGCTGTCGTCGTCGAGCGGGGCCTGCGGGTCAGCGGTCCCGGCGAGATCCCTTACGAGCCTGGGCAGCGACGGGTGATCCGACTCATCCCAGCCTGCGAGTCTCAGCTCTTCGCGCCGGGAAAGCAGCTCCGCGGCGGTTGCCCACGCGTCGGCCTCGAGGCTCTGTGCGAATACCGAGCCGGTACACCGCATCAGTTTGCCCTGGAACTGCGCGACAAGGGTGCAGTGGTCGAGCCTCTTCTGGCGTAGCCCGAGCTGGGTTTCGAGCCAGGAGAGCAGGGTGTCGGGGCCGCCCACGTGCAGGTCGCAGAACGTCTGCTCCGCCGTGGGGGGCTGCCCTCCGCCGGCGAGACGAATCGTGAGAGTCGTTGGTTTCATCAGGCCCCTCGAAGAGGGCGATCATTACCTCCATCCAAAAAGCGGACCAAGGGGCTTGTGGAGACCCAGATCTGGAGGCAACACTCTTGCATGGGCCGGGCGCGGCCCCGGCGCCCGGCGTCGGGGCATCGCGCAGCGTCGGATCGGGCCGCGAGGTTGCGCTCGGCCGGGCAAGTCGGCGCCAACCAGCGGCTGAAGGAGGAGAGCCGCGCCATCGGCGGGACGCTCTGCACGCAGCGGTCCCCAGCGCGGTGAGCGGGCAACGTGGATCGCGCTCGGGCGGCGCAGCTCAGGTCCGCGCCGGCATCCACACGAGCAGTCGAGCGCGAGCCGCCACCAGATTGACCAGGCGTTCGGCCGCTTGGGTCACGCGCAGGATCAGGTCGCCGGCATGCGAGGCGATCTTGCCCGCGAGGTTCAACAGGGCGAAGCGCAGCTTCTTGGGGCGAGCGCTGGACAGGTTCGAGGGCAACGCCAGGGCCTTCATCGCGCTCAGCACGTTGCAGGCGATGAGGCACAGTCGATACCACGCCGCGTTCACGCCGAAGCGGCTCGACGGGGGCGTGCCAGCGCCCAGCTCGTTCTTGCTGACGTCGTGGATGTGCTCGAGACGGTGCGCAAGCTCGGTAGCCGGTTGAACGCGATGCTCGCAGCGCTCGTCGGTTGACCGACGCGACCAGGCCCTGCAGCGAGCTTGCATCGTTGCGCGGCACTCGGTGCGGCGCGGAGGGGCGAGGGCGAAGGGCCGAGGGGCGACGGCGAAGGGGCG
>JAKLDZ010000523.1 GCA_022703255.1 Myxococcota bacterium
CAGCGCACTCGCCATGCCCCCCAGTCTGCGCGACCTCGCTCACCCCCGAAAGACGGGGTCGATGCAGCGGATACAGGAAGGGAACTCCAGTCCATCTACATCTTTCCACGCTGGAACGGGCGATCGTCTTCCATTCCCCCCAAGCACGTTTCGAATCGGTAGTCCGCGGCTTCGTACCCGTTCGACGAATCGATTCGCCGCACCGAGCGGACAGAAGCGCCCGTGAGCAGTGCAGCCTTCTCCTGTGGCACCTCGGCCCGGCGCAGCACCTGGATGTCATGGCGGGTCAGGGCATTGAGCATGCCCGGCCTGCGACCCGCTCCGCGTTCCGTGAGCGCGGCGACAGGCGACGACTCGCCGCAGATGGCCGGCGTCGAAGTCCGGCGGGAACAGCAGCCGCACGCCGTCGGGGAGGGAGAGCGTGTTGGCGTTGAGACCCGTCTCCGACGCGAACTCCTTGGCGCTCAGGCCGCTGTCACTCCAGCGCGCCACTCGCTTCGCCCAGACCGCGCATGCATCATTTGCCATGCCCTATCAGATAGCGCGGCTCCCGGACGTCCCTACGCGACTCGTCGAACGGATACGTCGCGTCAAAGAGCCTGGGTGATCGGCGGGGACGACCTCTTGCGTCGGCAGCGTAGTGCGGTCAGTGCCAGCAGGGTGGCCACGGGAAGGTTGCGGCGCCCGCTGCCACCTGCAAGAGCGCATCCACTGCCGCCTTCCGGGTCGGAGCCTGCGTGCTCGACGATGACGGGCATGTAATGCGACGACGTACCCGCAACCATGATGAGAGTGGCGCGGTAGCTGCCTTCAGTGAGCGATGTGTTTCGCACTGCGACGTGAAGCTCCTGGCTGTTGCCGCTACCCGCCGGGATCACCTCCAGCCACTCGGCGCCGCTTTGGTACGCAATTGTCACATGGACCAGGTCGAGTACGCCCCCGCCCGAGTTCTTGATGGCTACGCGACGCTCGGGGTGGGCCTCGCCAGCGCCAAGCACGACGTGCCATCCGGACGGAGTCGCCAGGAGACGAGGGAGCGAGTCGCGCCGCCACAGCGAGCCAACGTATAGATGTGGCCACTGGTCATTGCCGGGATCGAACGTGACGCGAGTTCGGTCCCCGTCTTCCCCCACGCGGTGGAGAAAGACCTCGTAGTCGCAGCTGTCATGGTCGTGGCACCCAGTGGTCGCCCCGTAGGTCAGCCAGGCGCCATCGGTGGAGACCCTTGGGAAGTACTCGTGGCCCCAGTCGGCGTCGGGGAATGAGATCTCCGCAGCGTAGGAAGAGCGAGATATGGCATCGGAGGTGCGCATGCGATAGAGGTCCGGCACCGACGAGCAGAGCCATCCGCAGACGTGGTAGACGAGATCGCCCTCGGGAGCCGTGGTAGGTTCGCAGCCACCGCCGAAGAAGTAGAGGCTCTGTGGGGCCTTGAGGTCGAGAAGGACGGCGGCATGGTCCCCTTTGAAGGAACCGTTGTCCGCCGCATAGCCTTGAGAGAAGACATTCGTGTGAGCTGTGAGCCAGCGGCCGTCCGCGGTGATTCCCCCGGGATCCAGCTGGGCCCCCGCGAGCTGCGGGAAGTCCTTCTTGCTGAAGAGAGGTGTCGCCGCCTGCGTCTCCGGGTCGACGAGGAAGAATGTGTCTCCAAGGCCGCAGACGATCCCCGAGTTGTCGTGCATCCAGAATGCAGGGGCACCGTCGAACACCTTCGTGTCTTCGGTACCGTCGGGGCGGAGAACATGCGTGGAACCGTCGCCGGCACGATACGAGATCCAGCGACCGTCGGGGGCCCAGGCCGGCATCGTGCCGCCCAGCGTCGTCAGGCGTCGCACCTCCGTTCCGTCGGCCCGCATGACGTAGATGTCGTGGTGGGCAACGCGGTTCGACGCCCAGACGATCCAGCCCTGCGCCGACGGCGCAGCGCTCGCGATCGCTGTCCACATCAGCACCATGACTCCCATCGTTCCGCGCATTCGTCCCCTCCAGGTAGCGAGGCAAGCGTAGCGATAGTAGCCCGTGGCCAGCGACGGCTGCCAGCCGAAAGCGTCGTCTGGTCAGGTCGCCGCTCGCTCCATTCAGTCAGTGGGAGGTGGTTTTGAGGCTGTACGTCGGCGAGGGACTCTGATAACGGTGATGAACTCGCATGAGCGGCGCGGGCTCCGCCGCCGCCGAGCGTACGTCGCTGGAGGGGAGCAATGGCCAGCTGGAGATCTCTGATGCCAGGCGCGAAGCACCGCGTGTGGCTCTTCGCTGCCGCGCTTGCGGTCTGCGCCGCGGTCTTCGCGTGGGCAGTCCGGGACTACTGGCGCTTCCTCGCGGACGACTCGCTGATCTCCCTCCGTTACTCCGAGCGGCTGCTCGAGGGCAAAGGGCTCACGTGGAATGACGACCTTCCGGTGGAAGGCTACAGCAATCTCCTCTGGGTCCTCGCGTGCGCCGGCGTCGGTGCCTTCGGTGTCAATCTGGTGGCCGCGGCACGCGCCCTGGGTCTCCTCTGTGTCGCGGTCACAGCGTTGGCCCTCATCCATTCCTTCGGGCTCCGCCGCTGGCGCGACCTCCTACCCTCGACGCTGCCGCCGATCTTCCTGGCGCTCTCAGGCACGGTGCTCGCCTGGTCGGTCGGCGGGCTCGAGCAGCCGCTTCTCGGCGCGCTCCTGGCGTGGGCGATCGTCCTCAGCTATCCGGTACCTGCTGCATGGACCCCATCTTCAGGTTGTCGCGTAGGCGGGTCAGACTCGAGGGATGAGCTTCTCGGTTTCAGGGCGCGTGGTCCGTCGGGGGCTGCTGCTCCGGGCTCGGCGCTGTCGGCGGGATGGTGAGCCCGCCCACCTCCGCGGCGAGTTCGCTGGAGTCGAGGCGGGCTCGGGTCTGAGCCCAGTACTTGGGAGCGAGCTCGAGGTAGCGGTCACGCGGCCAGTGGGCAAGCACGCGGAAGAGGTCCCGGAGGTAGCCCTCGGGATCGAGGCCGTGGAGCCGCGCCGAGGCGATCAGCGAGAAGAGGTGGCCGGCGCTCTCGGCGTGCTGGTCGCTGCCGACGAAGAGCCATCCCTTTCTTCCGACGGCAATTCTGCGCAGCTCACGCTCCGACCTGTTGTTCTCAAGGACGAGTCGACCGTCCTCGAGCACGCGCATGAGCGCGTCCTTCTGGCGGATGGCGTAGCCCAGAGCAGAGCGGAGCGGTCCGCGTTGCTCGCGGACGACCTCGTAGTGCGCCTCGGCCCACTGGAAGAGTATCCGCTGCATCGACCCCGTCTTTCGGGGGTGAGCGAGGTCGCGCAGACTGGGGGGCATGGCGAGTGCGCTGACATGGGCAAGGCGAGTGGCGGCGTGGCGGGCGAGCGGGCGATCGTCTGAGGCGTTCTGCCGGGGGAAACCCTACACGGCAGGCGGGCTGCGGCACTGGGCGTACCAGCTTCGACGCAAGGACGAGACGGCGGATGTGCCTGTGGTGCGGATCGGGCGGGTGGTCCGTCGAGGGTCGCCGGCCGTGGAGCCGCCGAGATCGGAGGTGGCGACGCGCGAGGCGGCGACCATCGTCGTGGAGTGCGGCGGAGCGCAGGTCGCTGTGCGAGCGGGATTCGACCGGGCGACGCTGGCGGCGGTTCTGGAGGTGCTGCGTGGTCGAGGAGCTGGTCGATGATCCCACACGGGGTGGAGGTCTTCGTCGGACTCGAGCCGATCGACCTGCGATGGAGCTTCGATCGACTGGCCGGGATCGTGACCGAGCGCATCGGGCGCGACCTCGAGTCCCGCGAGACGCGCATGAAGGAGCTCGAGACCCTGCTCGCCGATCCGGGGGTCTACCACGACGGCGAGCGCGCGCGCGG
>JAKLDZ010000524.1 GCA_022703255.1 Myxococcota bacterium
GAACGCGGCGCACGGCAAGGGGCCTGGCGAGCGGGCGGCATACTTCGGGGGACGAAGCAATCGGCATGTGGTGACGACGATCGGTGGGGGAGGGTCGGAGTATCTCGAGTGGGGGTACAACCACCACGAGGACTACGCCGCGGAGGGGGGAGCGACCCTGGAGATCCAGCCCATCGGCAGGTTCCGCCCGCTGTCCGAGGGGCCCGAGCCGTCGCCCGCGCGCGCCACGCGCGTGATCGCTCCCGCCCTGGAGGAGCCGGCGGAGGCGAAGACCTCGCGATGGGAGCGTGCGACCCAGGGGCGCATCGGAGATCCGTGGCTGGTGGCGCTGGTGATCCTGGTGGCGGTGGCGATCGGGTTCGGGCTGGGCAAGGCGGGTGCGTCCGCGGGAGCGACGGGCAAGGGGTGAGGCGAGTCCGCAGCGGCGATCCGCAGGGATTTTGCCGCAGGCGCGTGGCCGGGTGTAGGAACGGCCATCCGCCATGACGGACTACAAGCCCTTCCGTGCCGAGCCCGAGGAGCCCGAGGTTGACGAGCGCACCGTGGCCGCGGTGCTGAGCATCCCGTCACGCGACGAGGATCCCGCGGGCCTTGCGTGGCGCGATCTGGAGGGGGGATCGCTCGCGGCGATCGCGCTGCGCATGCTTGCGCGGGTGGAGGTGGAAGAGCGTTGGCTGCTGGACACGAGTCCCGAGGCGGCGAGCCTGTACGAGCAGGTGCAGCCCGAGGGGATCCGGCTGCTGCGCCAGGGTGAGCGGAGCGCCGTGCAGGCGACTCACCTCGCACTGATCGGACCGTTCCACCCGTTCCTGCGTCCGAGCTCCGTGGAAGAGGCCGTGCGGCTGTTCCAGATGCGGCCGGAGATCCGGTCGCTCACGACGTGCGTGAAGCACAAGGACGCGCTGCTCGACGAGCGCGGGGAGCGGGTCATCGACGAGCAGGACGAGCGGGTGCTGTGGCGACCGGCGCATGCGTTCGAGATTGTGCCCGCGCGGTTGCGGCGTGGCAGCACGGCGCCGCAGTACGATCCGTATCCCTTCGAGCTGAGCGCGCGGGAAGCGTTTCTGGTGGACTCCGAGTTCGAGCTGGGGCTGTACGCGGCGTGGCTCGGGCGGGCCGGGGCGCGAGGCGGTCGTTGACGGCGCCCGCGGCGGAGGCGTCGGAGCGGTCGAACCGGCGCGAACCGGGGGCGATGGCGTGGGTCACGACGACGTACTTCGCGGAGGGGCTGCCCTACTCGGTGGTCCACCAGATCGCGTCGCAGTTTTTCACGGCGATGCACGCGAGTCTGGAGTCGATCGGGCTGGTGTCGCTCTACGGGCTGGCGTGGAACCTGAAGTTCGCGTGGAGCCCGCTGGTGGATCTGCTGGGCACGGTGCGGCGGTGGCTGATCGTTCTGGAGCTGTTGCTGGCGGCCTCGATCGCGTGGATTGCGTGGCCTGCGCACCACGGGGATCTGGGGGCGGTGGCGCGTGCGCTGGTGGTGGTTGCGGTGCTGGCGGCGACGCACGACATCGCGATCGACGGGTTCTACCTGCAGGGGTTGGGGCAGCGGCAGCAGGCGGCGTATGCGGGGTTGAGGGTGGCGGCGTACCGAGTGGCGCTGCTGGTGGGCAACGGGGTGCTGGTGTGGCTGGCGGGGACGACGAGCTGGCGCACGTGCTTCCTTGCGGCGGCGGTGTTGATGGCGGCGCTTGCGGGGCTGCACCACCTGCTGCTGCCGCGTCCGGATGCTTCGTCAGACGACACATCGGGCAAGAAGCCCGCCGGAGCCATCCGGTTCGTCGACGCCTTCCTTTCGTTCTTCCGTCAGCCTCGCGCGGCCCTGTCCATCGCGCTGGTGCTCGTGTTCCGTCTCGGCGACGCGATGATGTTCTCGATGTCCACGCCGCTGCAGCGGGACCTCGGGATGGATCTGCGCATGCGCGGCCTGGTGGGAGGCATCGGCACCGCGTTGGGGATCGCGGGCACGATCGTCGCCGCGGGGATCATCTCGCGCAAGGGGCTGCGGTCCACCCTGGTGCCGATCGCGTTGGTGCAGGGGGCGGCGCTGCCGATCTACGCCGCGCTGGCTGCGGTGCGCCCGGGGCTGGGGCTGGTGATTCCGGCGGTGCTGATCGAGCAGCTCGCGGCCGGGGTCGGGACGGCCGGCTTCTCGGTGTACCTGATGCGTTTGTGCGCAGGGCAGTACAAGGCGTCGCACTTCGCCATCGCCTCGGCCCTGATGTCGCTGGCGGCGACGGTGTCGGGATCGGCGAGCGGGTACATCGCGAAGGCGGTGGGCTACACGTGGTTCTTCTCCCTGGCCTCTGTGGCCGCGGTGCCGGGCATCGTGCTGGCGATGATCGTCGTGTCGAAGATGCCCGAGCAGAGCGCGGCAGGGAGGTGACGCGGCAGGACGGCGTGGCGGCTCAGCCGGTCATGGCGAGGGGGCCGCGTGCCTGCGGGGCCAGCCCGAGGCTCTGTCGGATCGCCTCTTCGTGGGCGCGCTCGTGGCGAGCCAGCGTGCGCAGCAGCTCCCGTGCGGCGCCGCCGAACAGGCGGGAGAGCGCGTCGTAGTACCGGGACGCCCGCGCTTCGGCCTCCATGGCGATGCGCAGCGCCTGCTCGTAGTCGACCGAAGCCGGCATCTGGAACAGCGGCGGGGTCTTGCTCATCACGACCACGACTCCTTCCGCGTCCGGCATCGCGTCGCGGGTGGTCTTCATGAGTCGCTCGAGCTCCTCGGCGTGGCTGGCTTCGAAGCGCACCATGGCCTCGAGGAACAGCCGTCCCCGCGGTTCCGAGCAGCGACCCACCAGCCCCTTGTAGATCCACCCGCACGCGTGTTCGGCCTGGATCGCGTTGCGCAGCACCTGGTGCAGGCCCACCACGCGTCGACGTCGCTTCTCCAGCTCGGAGACCATGTGCTCGACCATGTCCGCGTTGCACTCCTTCGCGCGCGCCATCAGGCGCAGGAAGTGCTGCCCGGGCTGGGGCATCATCGACGCCAGCGAGTCGTAGAACAGCGAGGACTGGCGTTCCATCCGCAGCGCGACGTGGACGGTTTCCTCGAGCGTGTAGGTCTCGGCGTGGGACCAGCTTGGGGGCAGGTGCTCGAGGTACAGCTGCCGGTGGACCAGCGATGCGCCCCCGATGAGCACGTCGCGCAACGCTTCGAGGTCGATGGAGCGGCTCTCCTCGACGACGGCGAGGCCGACGAGCAGGGCACGGATGCGCGCGTCATCCGCGCGCTCGGCCGCGACCTGGAAGTAGCGCCCCGCGGCACGCTCCGACTGGATCGCGAGATCGACTGCTTCGGAAGCGGTCATCAGCTTCATGGTCTCTCCCCTCGAACCCTACGGTTCCCCGATTACATTTGGGGGAACGCGACGATCGTCAAGCGCGGCGTGATGCGATTCTTTCGCCCAAGGGAGCACGAACGCAGCGTTCGTCGCCGCGGTCGTTTCTCGGGTCGAAGCGTTCAACGGAGAGGAGCGTCTGCCCGGCAGGCGCTATGCTCGCAGGCGATGCCCGTGATGGATGACGCCTCTCGGACGACGGTGGTGGATCGGATGCGCGGTCAAGGAGCGCGCGTGCACGTGCCGATAGGAGGGGAGTGCAACAACCACTGCTTGTTCTGCATGGAGGCCGATCGGGCATCGCGGGCGCGGGCGGCGAAGCGGATGACGGCGGCGCGGGTGCGTGAGCTGCTGGGGGCGGGCTACGCCGCGGTGCAGCTGGGCACGGCCTTCGCGGTCACGGTGGAAGGCGACGCGCACCCGGAGTTCAAGCGCGTGCTGGCCGGGGCGCGCCCCGAGGACATCGTCGAGTTCATCAGC
>JAKLDZ010000525.1 GCA_022703255.1 Myxococcota bacterium
CCACCATCGCCGAAGTCCCACGCATACGAAGCGATGACACCATCCGTGTCGCTGCTCCCACTCGCATCGAAGGAGACCTGATGCGGCGCAACGCCGAAGGCCGACGACACCTCGAACACCGCCTTCGGGGCCTGGTTCTCCGCGGCTTCCTCCGGCGCGTCGATCGCGCTGTCGGCCGCGTCGTCGTGAGCGGGACCATTCACTGAAGAATCCACTCCACCGTCCGACGTCGTCCCGCCGGGCGAGCTCGCGTCCTGGTCACCGCACGCTGCGAGGACGAGAGCCGCGCTCAGGAGAGCGCATGCGGCGCCACCGCCTGAAGACGGGGTTTGTAGGCTCCGAAGCCGGCGACCGGTCAGCAGGGAACGCGCATTCATCTCACGATCGAAGCTACACCAGGACGCGCTCCGGAGATATCCCGCGTGCGGCAGCGTCGCGAATCCACGGGCGCACGTCGCAAGGGATCATGCCCGCTCGACGCGCGGCCTCCAACCCCAGGTCGGCGTCCTCGAAGACCTGGCAGTGCTCCGGAGCGATCCCCATGCGTTCGGCGCACTGCAGGAACGTGTCCGGTTCCGGCTTGTGACGCGACACGTCCTGGCTCGAGACCAGGATGTCGAAGTAGCGGCGCAACCCCGCTGCGTCGATCGTCTTCCAGGCGATCTCCCGGGTCCCGCCCGTGCCGAGCGCCATCGGGAGCTTGCCGAAGCAGCGCTTCACGACCTGCACCACCGGATCGATCGGTTCGACCTGGGGAATCAGCCGGACGAAGCCGGCCTCCTTGTCCGCGGCAACCGCGAGGGGATCCAACACGAGCCCGTGCTCCCGCGCGATCGTGGCGATGATCTTCAACGCAGGCATCCCCGCCATGCTCTGGAATACGACCTCGTCGAACGGGAATCCGTGGCGCTTCGAGGCCTCCATCCACGCGATGAAGTGCAGCGGCATGGTGTCCGCCAAGGTGCCGTCGATGTCGAAGATGAGCGCTCTGGCTGCAGGGTCGAGCATGGTCGAAGCCAACCGTAGCACGCGCAAGGTCCCACGCCGGGCAGTGCGGAGGCGAAAGATCGTCGGAGCCCGCAGTGCGTAGGAACCTTCGTGGCGCCGATGCACTCTCTCTCGCGAAGGCCCACCGAACCCAAGGACTCCCCATGACCCCCGTCCGAATCAGCACACTCGGAGCTTCGTTCGTGATCGCCGCGGCCATGGCGGCGAGCTGCACTCCCACTTCTCCCGGGACGGCTCGCTCGCCAGCTCCCCCCCCACCGGCAGCCTCGAGCTCCCCTGCCCCACTCGTCCTCGCTACTGCCCCGGTCTCGCCCCCACGCCCCCCACCCCCTGTCGTCACCACGCCCATGGCCGGCGAGCCCGCCGCCAACACCCTGGCCGAAGCGCGACTCGTCGCCACCAGTTGCGACAACTACGAGAAGGCTGCCAAGGAGATCGCCAAGATGCGCATCGCCAAGATGCGAGCCGAGGTCGATGCCTCCTTCCGCCAATGGCAGGTGTCGCAGCCGGGCTGCTGGGAGGAGTATCGGTTGCAGGCCGAGGAAGAGCGACGCGCCCGCGAGGGTGGCCTGAGCGAAGCCTACGGCCGAGGTTCCATGGGGATCGGTGGCGGCTACGGTTCAGTGGGCACGGTCGGCCACGGAAGTGGCGCGGGGGTCATGGCTTCTCGCCCGCCGCAGGTGCGAATGGGCGCTACCTCGGTGTCGGGACGCGCCGCCCCGCCCGGAGCCAAGAGCAGCTCGGCCTCCCCCCGCAAGGCCGACAGCGCCTCGAGCACCAACAACCAGGTCGCAGGCGTCGACGAAGCCGACTTCGTCAAGACCGACGGAACCTACGTGTACGTCGCCTCCAACGGTGCGCTCCGCATCGTGGAAGCGATGAATCCTCGCATCGTCTCCGTCACCCGCCTCCCCGGCAGCGTCCGCGAGATGTTCGTCGAGGGCAACCGCGCCGTCGTCTACACCGCAAGCGGTGCCGGCGGGAAGCGCTGCACCTATGGCTATGACTGCGTGTTCGCCGGCGACGGCACTGCGACGCGCATTCTCGTCTACGACATTTCCAACCGCGCGGAGCCGAAGCTTGCTCGCCAGATCGATCTGTCCGGCTCCCTGATGGCTGCGCGACGCATCGGGCGCGCAGTACACACCGTGGTGGCCGACGCGGATTCGCCGACCGCAGCGTATTCGACGTGGCCGGCGGGGCTCCAGACCTGCGGAACGCGGGAAGCCATCGTGAGGGCGAAGTTCGCGCAGCTCAAGGCCGAGAACGAGCGGAAGATCGTCGCGAACACATGGTTTCCCACCATCCGTGAGAAAGGTGTGGAGAAGTCCATGTGCGGCGGCCTGATGAGAACCGCCTTCTCCGATGGGCAAGCGTTCACGACGGTCGTGTCGTTCGACCTGGGCGACGACGCGACCCCAGCGACGACCGCGACCCTGCAGAGCCGCCCCGGCGCGGTGTTCGCCTCCGGCAATGCCCTGTACCTCTCGGTCGTCCACAACAAGTCGGGCGCCGGACAGCGCTGGTATTCCTTCTACCCGTCGGTGAACGAAGCCAGCGAGATCCACAAGTTCCGGATCGGCGAAAAGCCCTCCGACACGCGCTACGCCGGCAGCGGCGTCGTTCCAGGCCACGTCCTCAACCAGTTCTCGATGGACGAGTGGTACGGCTACCTCCGCATCGCCACCACGCGCGGACGCGTCCCCGACCCCCGCGTCGAGAGCGTCGTGTCCATCCTCGCCGAAGGCGAAGGCGGCAACCTCGTCCGGGTCGGCGCCATCGACCACATCGCCCCCGGGGAGGACATCCGGGCCGTGCGGTTCGACGACGATCGCGGCTACGTGGTGACCTTCAAGAAGACCGACCCGTTGTTCGTGATGGACCTGTACGACCCGGCGCGGCCTCGCATCCTGGGCGAGCTCAAGATCCCGGGCTACTCGACCTACATCCACCGAATCGACCCGGACCACCTGCTCTCGATCGGGTTCGATGCCGACGACAAGGGGAGCTTCGCGTACTTCGACGGCGTGATTCTGCAACTGTTCGACGTGCGCAATCCCACGGAACCGAAGCTGATCCACAAGGAGAAGATCGGTACTCGGGGATCGAGCTCGGAGGCCGCCACCAACCACCTCGCCTTCAACTACCTGGGAGACAGGGGTCTGCTCGCCTTCCCGATGACGATCTGCGAGGGAGGGGGTGACGGCAGAAACGGCAACGAGCTGACCTTCAGCGGGCTGCTCGTCTACAACGTGAGCGTCGCCGAGGGGTTCAAGCGACTCGGCGGCATCGACCACGGGACCAAGGGCGCCAACTGCAACACCTGGTGGTCCAACGCGAACTCGATCGTCAAGCGAAGCATCTTCCTCGACGAGCTCGTGTACTCCATCGCTGCCGACCGCGCGAAGGTCCAGCGGATGGGGAGCCTCGGACGCGATGTCGCCGATCTTCCGTTGACCCAGTGACAAGGTTCGAGCCGCGCCGATCCTCAGGCCGCCGGGCGTTTGGGGGTCGGCACGCCGAGGCAGGTCCTGAGCCCCGGACGCAGGTCCTGCCCCTCGCGTGCGTGGGAAAGACAGAAGGCCGACGCGTCCATCATCGCCTTCACCACATGTGCGCAGAGCATGACCGGCGACGACTCCGGCGCGTGCGCATCGACCCACTCGCGCAGGACCTCCTGCACCTCGGGGGTGCGAAGCTCATCGTGCGTCGCCATCAGGTGACGAACCTCATCGCTGGCGGTTCGGAGAGAGTCCCACTTGCCCACGAGCACTACTTCGGGCCGTCAGGGGGGAACGGCAAGCG
>JAKLDZ010000526.1 GCA_022703255.1 Myxococcota bacterium
GGCCAGACGATCTACCATGATGCCCTGCTGGTCGAGCGGGACACGGGCGAGCGAATCTTCTTCGTCGGCGACTCCTTCACGCCGTCCGGACTGGACGACTACTGCCTGCAGAACCGCAACCTGCTCCATCCGGGCGACGGCTATCTCCGCTGCCTTGACCTTTTACAGCATACGATTCCGTCGGACGCGTTGCTCATCAACCAGCACGTTCTGGAGCCCTTCCGCTTCGACGCGCGCACGGTGCTCACCAGGAGCCATTCGTATCGTCAGCTCGAAGGGCCGCTCGCGTTCGGCGAGCG
Source organism: Myxococcota bacterium (assembly GCA_022703255.1). Classification (GTDB taxonomy): domain Bacteria; phylum Myxococcota_A; class Polyangia; order Polyangiales; family Polyangiaceae; genus JACRCQ01. Next base: position 300 of record JAKLDZ010000526.1, read on the forward strand.
TCTTGCCATCGACGACGAAGCGGAGCCTGCGCACGGAGAGAGGGGCGTCTGCGCGGAGCACGATCCCCTCGGAGGCTTCGGGTAACGAAGGATCCGAGACGAACACGGTGCCCGAGTGGGGGTACTTGAGCGCGAGCCGCCCCGCGACGTCGTCGGCTCCGGGACACAGCGGTGACCATCCGGGGACCGTGGGGCGATGCGCGGTCACCGCCCAACGCGCGAAAGGCGGGGCCCAACTCTCGAACACCCTCTTGTTCGTCTGATGCCGCGCGCACCCATCGCCGGCTCGCAGCCCGTTGCGCCGATCGACCGAGACCTCCACGTGCACGTCGCACGCGCGCTCGGGGGCCGTCCCTCGCAGGAACGTTTCGCTTGCACGATGCGGGCAGTGAGGCCCGGCGCGAAGCCCGGACAGCGGGCAGATCGGCGCCGGTTCCACGTCGATTCCCTCGAATCCGAAGGCCCCTGCTTCCCTCGCCTCCATCGCGGCGAGCATGACCGACCGGAAGAGCGGTCCGGCTCCCGTGATGCCGCTCACGTCCTGCATGGGCGAGCCGTCGAAGTTGCCCACCCACACCGCGACCGTGACCTCGCGCGTGAAGCCGACCGTGAGGTTGTCGCGGAACCCCTTGGAGGTTCCTGTCTTGACTGCGACGTCGAAGGGGAGGTCGAGCACGCTGTGCAGTCCGAACGCAGACATTCGCGCGTGGGGATCGCGCAGGATGTCGACGAGCACGGCGGCCGTGCCCTTCTGCATCACGCGATCGCTTGCCGGCGCGGGAAAGGGAATGGGGCGTCCCGCGCGGTCGACGGCTTCAATCACCGAGCGAACCGGGGTCACGAACCCGCCGCGTGCGATGGCCGCATAGGCGTTGGCGAGCTGCAGGAGCCGCACTTCGCCGTCGCCCAACGCGAGCGCGGTGCCGTAGTGAGAAGCATCGCGATCGAGCGTCGAGAAGCCGGCCTTGCGCAGCCTCTCGAGCACCCGCCCCGGTCCGAGGATCGACGTCGCGTGGACCGCCGGAACGTTGTACGAGTTCGCGAGGGCCTCGCGCAGGCGCACCGGCCCGTGAAACACCCCATCGTAGTTTCGGGGACTGTACTGTCCCTGCTCGGTGGTCACGTGCAGCTCGACATCCGGCAGCAGCGTCGCCGCGGTCCAGCCGAGCTCCTCCATGGCCTCGGCGTAAACAAACGGCTTGAGCGTGGAGCCGGGTTGGCGCAGCGCCAGGACTCCGTCGTTCTGGCCACCATGCTTCTCGTCGAGGAAGTCCGGCGCGCCGAGCCAGGCGAGCACGTCTCCCGACGCGTTGTCGATCACGACGGCGGCAGCCGCGGTCGCGTTGCGTCCCTGCAGTGAGGAGAGCTGGGTCCTCGCCGCGGTCTGCACCTCGCGCTGGAGGGAGGCGGAGAGTGTCGTGCGGATCACCGAGGCGCGCTCCGACAGCGGGCCGACCTCGGGGTGTACGGCGCCGGAGAGCAGCGATCGCGCGAAGTGGGGTGCTCCCCAGCCGGTCGCCTTGCCGTGGATCGACAGCGGCTCCCGCTTCGCGCGTTCCACATCCTGCTGCGACGCTGCGCCTGCAGCGAGCATCCGGTCGAGGATGCGGTCGCGCCGCTGGCGGACCGCGTCCGGGGCCTTGAGCGGGTTGTACATCGACGGTCCGCGCGGGATGGCGGCGAGCATGGCGGCCTCGGCGAGCGACAGCGCGTTGGCCGGCTTGTCGAACCAGAAGCGACTTCCGGCCTCGACTCCGCGCAGCGACGGACCGAAGCTCACGAGGTTCAAATAGTGCTCGAGGATCTGCTCCTTGGAGAGCGACGCCTCGATCCGCAGCGCGAGCGCCATCTCGCGGACCTTGCCGCGCAGCGTGCGGGGACGAGGGCTGACGTTGCGACCGAGCTGCTGCGTGAGCGTGGATGCTCCCGACACGACACGTCGGTGCCAGAGGTTCTGGAAGGTGGCGCGACCGATGGCGATCGGATCGATCCCCGGGTGACGGGCGAAGCGCTGGTCCTCCGCCGCGACCATGGCGCGCTGCAGCTCCGGGCTGATCTGATCGAGCGGGACCCATCGTGCGCGAGCGCCGTCGTCGGCCCGGACTTCCATCAGCGTTTTGCCGTGTCGGTCGAGGATCCGAATCGAGCTGTCGTAGCGATGCTGATCGCGCAGCAAAGGGGGCAGGGGAGTGAGCGCAGCGAGGAGGATGAGCAGGAGAGGCGGGAGCAAGAGCGTTGCAGCCGCGATCTGGAGGAAGCGCGCGCGTCGTCGTCCGAGGAGCGCACGCGCGCCGGAGGCGCCCGTCGCCTCTCTCTTCGAGCGTCTGGTTCGGCCGAAGGGGAGGCGATGCGGGGGCCTGCGGGTGGTCATGGGGTGACTCGGAACGACGCTCCCGCGGTGCGACCGAAGACCTCGGGGTGGTACATGGCTTCGGCCTTGGTGGGCGGGAGCATGTACACGCCGGGCGTCGTGGCGCGCGCCAGGTAGCGGTAGTGGAACATCCCCGCACCCATGTGATCCACGAAGTACAGCACGCGGTCGTCGCGGATCTCCTGGCGGAACCAGCTGTCGAACCACGCATCGCCTCGCGCCAGCCGATCGCGTTCCTCGTTGTAGCCTTCGTCGCTGTCTTCGTCTTCGCTGTCGTCAACGGTCTCGTCCTCGCCACCGGATGCCGACACGAACGTGGATGCAGCGGTGGTGGCGAAGCGGGAGTTGACCGCCTCGAGTCCAGCCGGGATGGGGTCGTCGATGACGACGTAGTCCTGCGGGTGGGGGCTGACGATGACGAGGTCGACGAGGACGAGGTCTCCGCCCTTGGCGTCGGGGAAGCGAGCGCCGGGGGCCGGGACGGTGCGGATGGTGGACTCGAGGGCTTGGGGGGTGACGATGCGCATGCTCTTCTGCACGAAGAAGCCGCGATCGAGCGGGATCGCAGGCAGTTCCTTCTTGGCGTAGGTGAGGCGGGCCTCGTAGTAGAGCGTGCCCTTCTGGTTGCCCGTCATCTGGAACGCGAGCACCGAGCCGCTGGAGGCGGCGACCTTGCCTGGCGCCACGCTGCCGTGGACTGCGGACGTGCTGCGTCCGCTCATCGGAGTGTCGAGGATCTGGTGATCGCCGAGCCAGGCCTGGGCCACGAAGTCCGGGACATCGCGCTCCTGCGCCTTGCGGAACTCGTCGATCGAGAGCAACGCGTACGCGCTCTCCTGGGTCGTGCTCCACTTGCCGCCCTTGCGGTCCTCGAGCAGCCCGCGCACGAGACGACCCGCGAGGGGGTGTCCCGGCTTCGATGCGATCAGCGCACGCAGCACCAGGGCGTTGGTGCGCGTGCTCGAGTCCATGTACACCGCGTACTCGTCGCCCAGGTTCTCCGCGACCACCGCCTTGTTGCCGTCGATGCGCAGCCCCGCCTCGACGTCCTTCTGCAGCTGCTCGCGCGCCGGCTCGTCTCCCTTGCCCACGGCCATCGCGTGCAGCAGCTGCGCCCGGGCGAAGAGC
>JAKLDZ010000527.1 GCA_022703255.1 Myxococcota bacterium
GGGGGGGGGGGGCGATGTCAAGCTCCTTTTGGATCGGGGCTGTTCGTGGGAGGGACACCCGAAACACGCTCTCTGCTGCGCGTTCGGACGCACCTTGTTTGAACGGATTTGCTTCCCTGTTATGGTTACCCTGCATAGCAATTCACGCTCTCTGCTGCGCGTTCGGACGCACCTTGTTTGAACGGATTTGCTTCCCTGTTATGGTTACCCTGCATAGCACTTTACGCCTCCACACAGCCGGGGCCGATCCCGGCGGCTCCGCTTCCCCATCCCCGCAGCTCGAGTGCCGACGAGGTCCCAGTCAGGCGGCGGCGTTGCTCGTCGGGGTCCGCCCTCGGAAGCCAGGTGGGGACCAGGTTTCGGTCACGTCGAAGCACAAGGCGCGGCAGACGCCTCGCCCTTCGCTGACTCGCGACGCGCCTCACGCGCGACAGAACCCGGTCGATCGCCTCCTGCTGCCTCGTGGTCACCGACGGCGCGGCAACTCACGGCCGCGAAGGACTTCTGCCGCCAGCGAGGGCATCTCACGCCCGTGAACCGCCGCCCGGAATCCCGGCGCCAGCCGGATCCGGAGTCGCAACGGTGAGCTGTCGGGGTTGGCCGCTGCGGCCGACTACCGCGAACGCTCTCTGCCTGGTGGACTCGGAAGCGAGGGGATGCCCTGGGGACCATGGAGCGAACCTGGCGCGATCGGTGCCGGTGTTTCCTCGGGCGCCGTATGGCTCTACACTTCCGCGCCATGGCCAATCACGTACTCGTCACTCCTGCCGCGGGCCCCCGGGCCCTGTGGACCACCGTCGTGGCACTTCTGCTGCTCTGCGGCTGCGGAGGCGGGCTGACCCTCACCGAGATCAAGAGCTCCGCCGACAAGCCGAGCAACGTGGCCGTCTACTTCAAGATCGAGGACGGCAAGGAGCCGGTCGGCGGGCTGACCGCGGATCAGTTCCGCATCTACGAGGACGGCTCGCTCGTCTCGCAGTTCGAGAGCAAGCAGACCATCCTGAACCCGACGGTGGCGGCGTCGCACTACACGCTGCTGCTGGTGGACATGAGCGGAAGCATCTCCGAGTCGGGCAGCACCGACTCGGTGGTCGAGGCGGCCACGGCGTTCACGGAGAACGTCGAGAAGTACCAGAAGGTGGGCGTGTACGCGTTCGACGGCAGCGATCAGCTCTACCCGATCGCGCCGTTCAGCAACTCGGCGGCGAGCGCGAAGGCGGGGATCCAGTCGCTCAAGTCCTTCAAGCCTCGGGACCCGAGCACGAACCTCAACGGCGCGGTGGTCAAGGGGCTGGAGGAGCTGAAGTCGTCGCTGTCGCGCGCCGAGCACCCGATGCGATTCGGCACGCTGGTGGTGTTCACCGACGGCACCGATCGCGCGAACCGCGTGAAGCTCGAGGACATGGAGACGGCGGTGGGGGACACCGAGTACGACGTGTTCGCGATCGGGCTCGGGGTCGAGATCAAGGAAGACCAGATCGGCAAGGTGGGCAAGGACGGGACGGCGATGGCGTCGGACAAGGGGCAGGTGACGCAGGCGTTCGACAAGATCGCCAAGCGCATCGACTCGAAGATGAAGGCCTACTACCTGCTGAGCTACTGCAGTCCGGCGCGGGCAGGGGAGCACGAGGTGGAGATCGAGGCGATCGCACCGGGACCGGACGGCAAGGGGGAGCGCAAGGGGCGGCTTCGCACGAAGTTCGACGCCGCGGGCTTTGCTCCCAACTGCGATCCGAATCGTCCGCCGAAGTTCGACACGAGCAAGGGCGAAGCGCTCGCTCCCAAGAGCGATGGGGCATCCAAGCCCTCGGGCGGCGTGAAGGCGTCGGGCTCGGTGCAGGTCAAGGGCAACGCGGGAGCGCAGCCGGTGAAGCCCGGCGACGACTTCAACCCCTGAAAGTGGCGGCCGCCAGTTTTGGGTGGCGGCCCGCCACTTCTTCTCCAAACCACTACAAAAGACCTTCGAAAGCGTCCGAAAGGGCGGTGTTCGGGACCCGATCGGGGTGGCGGCCGCCAGGTGTTTCGACTCGCAACCTCGCGGAATCGCGTCGGCGCGCCGTTGGCCCGCGACTCGCAATGCCCTCGCGCAGGCACGGTCGGTCAGCGCAAGGGGCGCTGCAGCGCGTGCCTCGAAGAAGGTGCGTCATGATGGATCCCAACAAGATGAAGGTTGTCTACACGATCACCGAGCGCGGCGACAAAAGCTACTGGACCAGGATCGGCGTGGCCTACGTCAACCGCGACGGCTCACTGAACCTGAAGCTCGACGCGATGCCGACCAACGGCACGATGCACGTGCGGGACTGGACGGCGCGCGACGAGCAGCAGCCGGCGGAGCAGCGTTCGCGGCGCGGCAACGGGGCTCCGGCTCCTGAGCCGATGGACGAGCTGCCCGAGGCGTTCAGCTGAGGGGAGTGAGCAAGCATGGCCTCGATCGAAATTCGAGGCACGGGTGGTGCGACGGCCGGATCGATGATCCGCGCCGTCGCTTCACCGCCCGGACGCCTCGGGAAGCTGACCCAAATCATTCGGGCCCTGCCATGGAGAGCCTGGGCCCGTCCCGCAGCGCGCGTGGCGCTGCTCGTGGCATCTCTCGCGGTTCTGGCCTGGATCGGGACCCGCGAGGAGCTCCCGGGGTGGCCGTCGACCGCTCGAGCGGCCAGCTCGGCGCCTCCACGTGACCGGCTGCTCGTGCTGCGCGGGGACGCGGGCGCCCCGGATGGTTCGTCCCACGAACCAACTCCGACGGCGTCGGCTTCGGCATCCGCGTCGGGCGCGGCCCCGGGTGTGCTCGCCGACGGCAGGGTGGTGCTCAACGCGGCGAGCGAGGAGCAGCTTCAGAAGCTGCCGCGCGTCGGGGCGTCGCGAGCCCGGGCGATCGTGGCCTTGCGCCAGAAGCTGGGGAGGTTCCGATCGCCCCGGGATCTGCTGCGGGTCAAGGGGATCGGGCCGCGCACGCTGCAGAAGATGCAGCCGCACCTGGTGGTCGATGCGCCGGCGGATGCTGGGAGTTGAGCGCGTGCAGCCGCACGGGGATGGGAGGGTGATCGGGAGGAGGAGGGGCCGTCGCTCACGCGGCGACGGCTGGGAGGGCTCAGGCCTTGGGGGCCTTGGGGGCCTTGGGGGCCTTGGCAGCCTTGGCGGCCTTGGGAGCAGCGGCCTTGGCGGTCTTCTTCGCGGGAGCCTTCTCCTCGGCCTTCTTGGGCTCGGCCTTGGTGGCGCGGGCCTGACGGCGCGAGGCGCTGCGGAACATGTCGAACAGGCGCGGCACCGGGAAGCGATCGAGGCGGGCGCGGTAGCCCTCGTCCTTGGTGCGCTTCTCGATCTCGAGGATGGCGTCGATCAGCTTGGCGCGGTTGCCGAACTTCTCCTTGACGGTGGAGAAGGTGTCGAACAGGCGCAGGAGCTTGGCGTTGGAGACGAGCTCGAGGCCCTTCTCGGCGTTGAGGCGGTTGACCCAGAGGTCTTCGTTGGTGAACTTGCGGAGCTCTTCGACGAGCTTGGCCTTTTCGCCGAACCGGTCCTTGACGATCTGAAGGGGGGACTTCTTCATGGGATCCTCCGAAGGTGCGCGAGATGACTCGCGCGGCCAGGGTGTGGGGCGGCTATCTAGCAGAAGCCTGGGCGGGGTGCACCCCTTGCGTGAGGGGAGGGCGACGCGGCTCGCAGGAGGCGAGGAACCCGGTGTAAGATGGGCCACCCCCACCCGTTGCGGGAGGGAAGGGAGAGTTGCATGCACAGGACGGCACGCGT